>CALVZT010000065.1 GCA_944372595.1 uncultured Clostridia bacterium | reverse complement strand
ATGTTTGTTAATTCTTTTAAAATTCTAAAATATCCAGTATCTGCAATTTTTGTTTTGTTGTCCATACATTTACTCTCCTTTAAAAACTTTATTAGTTTAGCAGATATTGTTGTTGTAGTCAATATGTAATTTTTATTTTTTATTATTTTTTTTAAAAAACGCACAAAAAAGTTAATATTTTTTAAAATAATTAAAAAAAAGATATTCATTTTTCGTTTTTAATGTTATAATACAATATAATTAATTTATTATTGTATTTGTTGCAATACAAATAGCGAGGTTGGTATGGGAAAAATTATTGCATTTGCAAATCAAAAAGGTGGAGTTGGAAAAACAACTACCTGCATAAATTTATCAGCGTACATAGCGGCAATGGGCAAAAAAGTATTGGTTGTTGATATGGACCCACAAGGTAATGCAACCAGTGGCTTAGGTATAGACAAAAATGCTGATATCAATTCTCTATATGATTCAATTGCTGGCGACGTTGCAATCGAAGATGTTGTCAAAAGGACGGCTTTTCCAAGACTTGATATAATTCCTGCAACTGTAGATCTTGCTGGTGCCGAAATTGAATTGGTACAAATGAATAATAGAGAAAAAGTTGTCAAAGAGGTTCTCAGCAAACTAAAAGATAGTTATGATTTTATAACTATTGACTGTCCACCATCGCTTGGTTTGCTTACAGTGAATGCTCTAACAGCATGTGATACAGTTGCAATACCTATTCAGTGTGAGTTTTTTCCGCTTGAAGGACTTGCTCAATTAATGAATACAATCAAACTTGTAAAAAAACATCTTAATCCAGATATAGATATTGAAGGTGTTATCTTGACAATGAAAGATAGTAGGAGCAACTTTGTATCTGAGGTTTCGCAAGAAATCAGAAGATACTTTGGTAAAAAAGTGTATGAAACAGCCATACCTAGAAATATTAGGTTAGCCGAAGCACCAAGCCACGGTCTTCCAATATTAAAATATGACCCAAAAAGCAAAGGCGCGATTGCCTACCTTGAACTAGCCGAAGAGGTATTAGATAGATGCAAGATAAGTTATAATAAGATAACTAAATTTACAAAGATATAATAGGTGCACAATAAGATAAAGGAGAGAATTATGATAAAAAAAGGATTAGGAAGAGGATTAGATGCATTGTTTTCAGTTTACGATGAGGAGCCTAAATCAAAAGAAACAAACACAAATAATCAAGTTAGTCAAGACGGAGTTATTGAGGTCGATATAAAATTAGTTGATCCTAATAAGAACCAGCCAAGAAAAACTTTTAACGCAGAATCTTTAAAAGAAATGGCAGATTCAATTAGACAACACGGTATAATTCAGCCATTGGTTGTAAATGAACAAAATGGTAGGTATATGATTATTGCTGGCGAAAGACGTTTTAGAGGAGCTATAATAGCGGGATTAAAAACAGTGCCAGTTGTTGTTAAGCATTATACTGAGAAGCAAATTAAAGAAGTTTCTTTGATTGAAAACTTACAACGTGAAGATTTAAACCCAGTCGAATCGGCAAAGGCAATAAGAGAGTTAATGGACGTATATGGATTTACACAAGAAAGTGTCGCTGACAGAATAGGTAAAAGCCGACCAGCGATTGCTAATACTTTAAGATTATTATCTTTAACCCCAGAAGTACTTTCGCTTGTTGAGAAAGGCAAGTTGTCCGCTGGCCATGCAAGATGTTTGGTTACAATTACTAATACTGATGCTCAATTAAAACTTGCTCTTGCCGCGTGTGATAATAAAATGACGGTTAGAGATTTAGAAAAAGCTGTAAAAGATTTCTTTAATCCAAAATCTATTGTAAAAAAGCAAGCACCTGAGCAAAGTCTAGAATTAAAAGCACTTGCAAATAATATGAAAAGGGTCTTCTCTACAAAGGTTACAATACTTGGAAACGATAAAAAAGGACGTATTTACATCGACTATTATAACAGCGATGACTTAGATAGAATTCATTTATTAATTGATAAATTGATGAGATAATGTTTCACGTGAAACAATGGCGAAAGCCATTGTTTTTTTATCGCTATAATTCCCCTTTTTATTAGATAAAAACATAATAAGAATATGCTGTTAATCGTTACCTGTAAATCGTGGTGTTTTACACACCTAAACTTGCAAATATTGTAGTATAAACTACGACACGAAAATGTTTCACGTGAAACAATGGTAAAAGCCACTGTTTGTTATATTTTTGTAATGCTGTTGTAAAACTTTAATTTTAAATTGTTATAAAAAGCAGCGAAATATTCTATTAAGTTATTTGTTATTGTATTAATTTTAAATATTTTACTATATGCATATAAATATTACTAATATTCATTATAACAATATCAATATTCAAATGTTTCATGTAAAACGCGCATGATATAAAACATTAAAAAATTAGTGTTGTTTGATGATGATATTACCTAACTGTGTTATTGACGCTTTTATTAAATTTTGCTTATTGTTATAAATATACTATGAAATTTGTACCAGTGCTCATGTTCCACGTGAAACATTTATTATATGTTAAACCATTCAAACAATTACAAACAAACAAATTATTTTTTAATTTTTAAATTATAATTTATTAGTGTTGCCCCGATGGATTAGCACTACTGATTTATTAATTAATAGAACAAAAATTATATATGTATATAATATTTTGTGTAAAACAAAGTAAATATTCATAATATACTTTTATTAATACAAAGATAACATGTTATATTTTATATAATAATTACCTTTATTGACTAAATGTACTAGAAAATATTTTTTTATTGTTATAATTATTAGAAGTGTACAAAACATTTTATTTCAATATAAATCTAGTTAAGGTTTAATCAAAATATAATAATAAATTAATATAAAAAATAATTAATATGAAAAATACTTATATAAAAAATAATTAATATACAAGTTATTAACAATAATAATTATAATTAATAGTCAAACATTTTATATATACCCTTCTCTATAAATATAGTAGTTATAATTTTGTTATGTAGATGTTTGATAAAAAATTGTTGTATAAAATTTTGCTTATAAACACTATTGTTTTTGTTGCATATTTAAACAAATTGATTTGAATTTAAAAATCTTATGATTCTAATAAAAATTTAGATATAAATAATTAAAAAAAATATACGGCATAACAAAAAAAATATATGATAAAGAAAAAACAACATAGTTATAATATTATAACTTATTTATGAAATATTCATAATAGTTATATATTTATAACCATAAATCAAAAATTGTGCATTTTGCACAAAAAAACCATAAAAAATTATCTTCTGTGTGACACGAAATCATATTGGCGTGATAAATTATTCAAATTAGTTAAAAACTTGCCAAATAGACCCCAAAGAAGACGTTATTTTAAGATTTTACACTTTTGTGCCAAAATAAAAAAGTTTTTATGTTTCAATGAGTTGTAAATCAATAAAAAAATAATTTGTTGTAGTTAACTATTGCCTGTTAAGTTGCAATAATATAAAATTAAACAAAAAAAATATCTAAATTAAAAATTTTTCTAAAACAAAAAATCGAAAAAAGTATCAAGTAACTAAACATTACATCTTAACGTAAAAATTATGACAATTAAAAATGAAAAAAATAAAAAATTTTAAAATAACTAAAAATAAAATTTAATTAAAAATAATTAATAACTAAATCAAAAATTACAATATCCTTAAAAAATATAGAAAAATATAAAAAAACTAAATATGACAAAGCGTAAAAAATAAAAATATAAAAATAAAAAATTAAAAAATTAAAAAATTAAAAAATTAAAAAATTAAAATTAAAAAATTAAAATTAAAAAATTAAAAAAAATTCAAATACAAAGATAATTTAATAAAAAAAATAAAAAAGTTATAAAAATCATAATAAAAATCATAAATAAATAGGTAAATAGCAAATTAATAGAAAAAAATAAAATATTTATAACATTTTTATTAGAATCTTAATATATGCAAAGAAACAATTAAAAACATACAAAAAATTAAGTTGTTAAGATTTAAATATATTATAAAAAATAAAAATTATAAATATTTCTATCATAGTAAATAAAATAAAAAAAGAATCCGACTAAAAAGTCGGATTATAAATTATTCTAAA
>CALVZT010000064.1 GCA_944372595.1 uncultured Clostridia bacterium | reverse complement strand
CGGAATTGGGCTTTACTACTTCAAACCCAAAATCTCATCAGCAGAACAATCAATTATTTTACAAAGCTTAGCAAATGTTGGAAGAGATGGAAAAATTCTACCATTCAAATACTGTGACAGTGTTGGTCGAGAGATACCTAATTCTTTGGCAATTTGACTTTTCCTTTTGCCACATGTTTCTATTTCAGTTTTTAAATTTTTTAAAATTATCTTTTCTGTTTCCATGTTTATATTTTATTAGTTCTTGCCTAATTTTACTTGACAATTAGGTAATACCTAATATATATTATTTGTATAATAAGAATTTATAAAAGCATAAAAGGGAAAAATATATGAAAAAACAAAAAATGAATGAAACCAAACTTTTAACAGCAAGTCTTAATACATTACCTGGCATTATATTCAATTTAATTCCTATTGCTATTATTATAGCATTTATAGGTTGTTGCTTAAATACTTTTTGCATCTATAATCCTACACAAATTGACGCCTTTGCTAGAAGCATACAATTAACAGAAATAAATGATTGGATTTGTTTGTTAGTACCAAACCTTCTTGCACTTTTGTGCTTGCTAGGCACCGCTTATATAATTAAAAATAAAATCTGGAAGAAAAAACCTTATTTATTAATTCTAATTGCAACAATAATGGCAATATGTAGTATTACTTCTCATATTATATTAGAAATATTGATGGAAAATTATGTCGTTGAGGATTTTCCAAATCTAGCATTAGAAGGTGGAATAGGATACTATCTGTATCTAATCGGAATCTATGCATTTGCTATTTTAAATTTTGCTTACGCAATTGTTTTAAACCAAATAGCAAAAAATAAAATTATCATTGATGGAATTAATAATGAAAGAAAAAGACAAGCCAAAACAGTCAATACTGATAACAAAAAAACATCTGAATAGATGTTTTTTTTGTATTATTCATTCTAAATATTATCTGTCTTTTCATCAAAATAAGTTGTCCACATATCTGCGGTATGGAATATTAGCGCCGTTGGATAATTCTCGTATGCGATTTGTAAAGTATTACTTCCTCCCATAAAGCGACTATCAAATCCACCCATATGCCAATTAATCGCCATTGCCTCTTCCCTAGTTAATTTCATAAAGCCACTTATCATATACACCGATTTCTCTCCATGGCCATAAGGCAATGTATCATCTACGGTATAATATGGCTTTTGTACCCAATTACCATTTTCTTTGACATTGCGATAATCAACTTTATAAAAATTAACTTTACACAAATCATGTAGTAGTCCAATAATGGCAACACTTTCATCGCTTATAACTTCATTGTAATTTTCGCCATACTCCATAGTTAATAATTTAACAAAGCGTTTATATGCCAATATGCTATGTGAACACAAACCTCCCTCATAAGATGAGTGGCGTCTAGTTGAGGCAGGAGCAACAAAAAAGTCACTATTTTCCAAAAATTTTAATAGTTGCTCAGCGCCTTCCCTTTTTATATGTTTGTTATAAATCTCCAAAAATTCTTCTTTGGTATTTAGCATTACATATCTCCATACGTAGGATTAGAAGTGTCGCTACCAGCAAACACTTTGTTAGCAATATCCAATAGTAAATTTGAATATCCTGGTCTTTCACCTTCCTCAAATTCTATTACACCAGCATCTTCACAAGCTTTTTTCACATCATAAATTATGCTCATTGGTTCTTTTGATAACTTTTCGATATTTAAACGATTTTTCTTATTTGATTTATCAGCTATTTCATCCATAAAGTCTGTTACTACTATCATTCCAGAATCATACGACCAAAAGTATTTTTTGTCCTCACGTATTTGATTTTCAAAATTTTCAATAGTAACTGGCTCAGATGCAAAATATGTACCCACACCATTCTCATTTAACGTATTTACCATTGCTTCATTAGCAATCCTGACACTTGTATCATAAACGTCATTATATGAAATATGATAGTCAATAACATTATAGTTTTTTACAATGTTTTTAGCAGTTATTGCAGTCAATGCAAATAAAAAATAGTCTCTTACATCTAAATTTGTTGTCATAATTATAACCTCTTATTTATTAATTAATATATGTATAATACAACATCGCTTGACTTTTGTCAATATTATATATATCCTAACAATAGCAAAAATACGTGTAGGAGAAAATATTGAGTAATAAAATAAAAATATTAGAACGAATAATTTTTTGGCTTGTATTTGCTTGTCTTATGTTCACAATATTATTTTCGATATATATGGCAATCACCCTCCCTCCATATAGTGTTGACCCGTATGAGGGCAAAAGCAAAGCAGATTATATTCTTGCCGCCGTCATGAGTATTAGTGCAATACTTGTTTTATTTGCTCCATCTATCTTAGAAAGGAAATTAAAGATAAAAATTCCTAGTCTAATGACAATATTTTTTATATTATTTTTATTTGCTTCCGCCTATCTTGGAGAGTTAAGAAACTATTATTACAAATTACCTTTCTGGGATAATCTATTACACTTTTTTAGTAGTATGATGATGGGAGCATTGAGTTTTTCTATTATTAATGGATTTAATCAATATAGAATAACAAAACTTTCTCCACTTTATGTTGCAATATTCTCATTTAGTTTTGCAATGACAATAGGTGCCGTTTGGGAAATAATAGAATTTACAATGGATGGAATTGCTGGGCTTAATTCACAAAAATATGCAACTGAGACTGGCACATTGTTGGTAGGTCGTGAAGCATTAGAAGACACAATGTTTGATATATTAATAAACACAGCAGGCGCTATTGTAATGTCCACGATAGGTTATATATCTTTAAAACATAAAAAAAGTTTTATAACAAAATTATTAGCAATAAAAAAACCAATTAGTCAAAATAAAATATATACATACAAAGTAGAATCATTAGAAATAAAACAATTTATTATCAAAAACATAAAATTAAAAATTAATAAAAAGTTAAAAATAAATAAAATTTATTCAAGCAATAAACAAAATTCACAATCCTTAAATAAGAAAGATAATCAACATCCAAAGGAAGTAACAACAAGGTAATATGGATCTACCAAAGCAATTTATACAAAATTTATCTTCTCTACCATTATCACACCGACAAGCCATACTCGATGGCTTTTTAAATGCTGGCAATCGATCATTTAGAAAAAATACAAATTATAATTTTGATATATACAACATTGACAACATACGCTACAATAAAGACTGGGACTCATATGCATTTAAGGACAAAATTGGCGATCACCCATATCATCAGTGTGGTGCAATTTATGTGCAAGACAGCAGTGCAATGCAAGTTGTTAGAAGTATTCCAAATTTGCAAGATATTGTGCTTGATATGTGCGCAAGCCCTGGTGGCAAATCAGGACAACTATGCCAACTTAATAATAGCGGTGTCGTTATAAGCAATGAGATTGTCAAAAAACGAGTAACAATACTAAGAAGCAATATTGAGAGAATGGGTTATAAAAATTGTATTATAACAAATAAAGAAAACTTAAATCTGCCCAATATGTGCTATGCCGTCGTAGTCGATGCTCCATGTTCTGGCGAAGGTATGTTTAGAAAAAATCCAGATACCACAAATGAATGGTCGCTTGACAATGTATATATGTGCGCAGAACGACAAAAACAAATATTATTAAATGCGTCAAAAAACGTTGCTGACGGTGGATATTTAATATACTCTACTTGCACATTTAACTTAGAAGAAAACGAAAAGGTCGTTGATGATTTCTTGCAAAATAATCACAACTTCTCCTTAATCGATGTTCCTCAAAACATTCAAAAATTATCTTATGATGGCATAGTGATAAATAACAATAATGACTTAACAAAAACAAGAAGATTTTATCCCCATAGTTGTGGCGAAGGACAATATATTGCTGTAATGAAAAAAGACGGCACATATCAATCAAAAAAATATAATTGCAAACTTAACCTTCCTAACAAGCAAGAACAACAGATTATAAATGTTTTTATCAAAGAAAACTTAAATTTTGTTCCCAATATAGTAAAAATCGGCACATATTTTTTCATAAAACCTCAAATTGATGTCCCAATAAAAGAACAAGGACTTGTTACTTACGGCGTCACTATGGGGCAAATAGAGGGCAATAGATTTATTCCTCATC
>CALVZT010000063.1 GCA_944372595.1 uncultured Clostridia bacterium | reverse complement strand
ATAAGATTACACAAAAAAATACAAGCGTTATCAACGCAGATTAAAGGAGAGTAATTATGGAAGAAATTTTGGAACAACCCCAATTAGATTCAACAGAGCAAGGCACAGCGGTGCAATTAGGTGAAGGCTCTTTAAATGAACAAAAGACGGGCTCCATATCAAAATTCAAAGACACTGATGAATTACTTAGGGCATATCAATCTTTAGAGAAAGAATTTACTAAGAAATGTCAACAGTTGTCCGAGATTACAAAAGAAAGGCAACAAGATGTTATTCCTGCCTATCAAAATCAGAATTGGCAAGAAAGGGTTGATGAATTTGTATCTCACAACCCTTCTGCTCAAAAATACTCACAACAAATTTCCGAGATGATTATTAACGATAAAACTATTGCAAGTAGCAATAATCCGTTAGAAACCGCTTGGGCAAAAATAGTTGATGAGTTAAAAACTCCTGAACAACTTTTGGGAGATGAAAAATTTGTCGACGATTACATTCTAAATAATAAAGAGATACAAGCAAAAATTATTGATAATTTCTTAAAAAAACCTAATATAAGTCCTTCGCTTATTGGCAAACAAAGTGGAGCATCTACAATACTTGCACCTCTTGTGAAACCAAAAAATTTAGAAGAAGCGAATGAGATTGTTAGGTCATTATTAAAAGATTAATAAGGAGTAAGTTATGGTAACTTTAACAAGTGCACAAAATGCATTAAAATCTGTTTACCTTGGTGTTGTATCTGACCAATTAAATATCAATGCTAATCCATTGCTTGGTAAAATTAAACAAACAACTGCTGATGTTTGGGGTAAAGAGATAAGAAAATTAGCACCATACGGAATTAATGGTGGTATTGGTGCTGGTACAGAAGATGGTTCACTTCCTGCTGCTGCTGGAAACAACTATGTACAATTTGTATCAAAATTAAAAAACTTATATGGAACAATTGAAATTTCTGACAAAGCAATTAGAGCATCTGCAAACAATGCAGGGGCATTTGTAAACTTGCTTAATGCAGAAATGGAAGGATTGATTAAAGCAAGTAGTTTTAACCTAGGAAGAATGTTGTATGGGGATGGTAGCGGTAAACTTGCTACTGTTACAACAAAAGATTCTTCAAGCGTAACACTTGATTCAGTAAAAAATGTTATTGAGGGTATGGTTGTAGATTTTTACACCGCTGAAGGTTCAATTGTTAGTGGACTTAAAGGTGTGAGAATTGTTAATGTTGATAGAGTGAACAAAAAAGTAACTTTTGGTAGTTCTGTAAGTTTAACAAATGTAGCAGCTAATCAAATTTTGTATGTTCAAGGTTCAAAAGATGAAGAAATTACTGGTCTTGGAAAAATTTTCTCAACAACTGGCTCACTATATGAAGTTGACCGCACAATTCATCCTTGGATGAATCCATACGTTCAATCAGAAGCAGGAGAGTTAAGTGATACAACTATTCAGACTGCTATTGACTTTTTGGAAGAAGTTAGTGGTAGCGCAATTGACTTTATTACTTGTTCAGCACAAGTAAAAAGAGCATATCAACAATATCTTGGTTCATATCGCAGAAATATTGATGTTATGGAATTACAAGGTGGATACAAAGCACTTACATATAATGGTATCCCACTTGTATCAGATAGATTTGTTGATGACGATACTATGTATCTTCTTAATACAAAAGAATTTGCTTTACATCAACTATGTGATTGGAAGTGGCTTGAAGGCGATGATGGTAAGATAATTAAACAAAAAGAAGGTTATCCAACTTATAGTGCAACATTAGTTAAATATGCTGATTTGATTTGTAATAAGCCAAATGGACAAGCAAAGATTACAGGTATTTCTAGCACTATATCTAATCCATTCAAACCTATTGTTAACGTAACTGTTGATAATACTGGTAGTGTAACCGAATAAACTCTAATTAATTAAAGGTGTGGTGTTATGGTGTTAATAAGAGATGACGTGTATGGTGTTTTAGGTAGAATCAGGAGTCTAGATAGAGACTATAATATTGTTTATGATAATGGTTTTTTTGTTGAAATCAAAGGTAAAAAAGTATTAAAGATACCATATTTGCAACTTGACAAAAGAACGGTTGATTTTGTTTACAAAACACGAATAGGTAATGTTGACCTTGAAAAAATCGAATTGGATAATTTTAATTTACAAAATAATTACAACAAAGAAATTAATTACATAAGCAAGTATAAATTAAAAGAGCAACTAGCATACCTTCAAACGCATAATGAAATTGATTATAACACCAGTAATACTACAACTTGGATTTAATTAGAAATTAAGGAGGGAATATGAATGCAGAAGAAATAATCAAAATATCTTCTTTGTTTGTTAATGTACAAGATGAGGTTGAAGAATTGATTAGCGAAAACAGTATTACGGGCGAATTAGCAATGTTGCTTAAATGTCTTAACCTTACATTAACTGAAATTGCAGATGATTATCTTCCAATCTTGAACAAAGAAACGATTTGTATAGATTCCAACAAGTTATATTTTGATGATTTAATCAAACCTTGCAAAGAAATAATTTCAATTAAATTAAGTAATTCTAACAAAAATATAAGATTTACCCAATATGAAAATTATGTTTTTGTAAATGCCAAAGGTTATGTTGATGTTGTGTATAAAACAAGCATAGACGAAGTTAATATAAATAGTGAAATAAACCAATTTCCTTGTCTTAGTAGCAAATGTATAGCACTTGGTACAGCAAGCGAGTATTGTTATATTAATGGTTTTTATGAAGAAGCACAAATGTGGGATAAACGTTTTAAAGATTCGTTACAAATTGAATGCCGAAAGAAAAAGGAGATTGTAATGCCAAAAAGGTGGTGGAGTTAATGTTTTATAAAAAAGACCTACCAACAAAATCACAATCAAGTGTCAAATTAAGCATATCTAATTTTAGCAAAGGTATTAACACTGACAAAGACCAAAGCGTGCTTGATATGAATCAATCTCCATTATCTTATAATTTTCTATACATTAATGGTGCTTTAAAGCAAGGATATGGAGTTGGTAATGTTTCTTTGGTTGACAAAACTGGCACATCTTATGTTGTAGATAGTTTGTATAGTGACCATGAGAAGTTTTTAAAATTATGGATATATAGGAGTAATCCTGCCTACGAAGGTGAGGCAACTTATGCTAACATTTTTATAATGGATAATACTTATCATATTTATAGGATAATATTTGATTATACATTTATACCATTATTGCCTTACACTGCCACCGATGGATTGTTTACTCAGGTTCCATTATCGGCAGTGAGTTATAGATATAATTCCAAAGATTATCTTGTAATGAGTTCTCTTGCAGATGGGGTATATCTTGTCGATCCAGCAGCAACTAATATCAAGGTTAATAATGCTCCTAAAATAACTTCGATGTGTGTACATTATGAAAGAATTTTTGCTACTGTTCAAGATAATCAAAATGCATTATGGTTTTGTAAAGAATTTGACCCAACAAAATGGGAAATTGACGGTACTGGTGCTGGCTTTATTGAAATGGTTGACGAAAGGGGATATTTAACAAAAGTAATTAGTTTTTTGGATTATGTTTATATATTTAGAGAGTATGGTATTGCAAGATTAGTTGGCTATGCTGACGAAACAGAATTTGTTGTGTCTCAAATATTTAGTTCAAGTAGTAAGATTTATGAGAACACAGTTTGTATTTGTGGAGACGTAGTATTAATGTTAACTGGCAACGGCCTATATGCTTTTGATGGACTTAATACTAAAAAAATAAATCTTGGTATTGACGAAATGTTTGAAGGACAAAAAAATGAAAATGCGGTATGTTGTTTTTATAAGGGTAAATATTTTCTTGCTTGCAAATTAAATTATCCTGACGAATATATGGCTGAAGAAGGCGAATATGTTAATAATTCATTACTTGTTTATGATACAGAGACTGGTGAATTGTCTATAACTCGTGGTATTGATATTAGAGATATGGCGGCGATTCAAGAAACTCGCAATAACAAAGTAGTTATGATATTTAGAGGCGACAATGAATTATTGCTGGGAGAACTAAATGATAGTGGTAAATTTTTTAACGTAAATTTAAAGAAATTTTGGTCATCTCCCAAAACAGATTTGGGTTACGGTAACAAATTAAAATTAATAAAAGAGGTATATCTTGAAAGCGATTATCCATGCGAACTAGAAGTCAAGTGTGATAACAAAATAAAAAAATATAGTATTAAGCAGGGAAGTAATCGTAT
>CALVZT010000062.1 GCA_944372595.1 uncultured Clostridia bacterium | reverse complement strand
GAAGATGAGATTAAAGTTATGCCAACAAGTGGTGACGAATACGAAAAAGTATTTATTCCAGACTATATTGCACAAGATGTGAGTAACATTAGTGATAGGTTAGCACAAATTGGTATTTCTAAATCAGAAGTTAAAGTTTCTGGTCCTAACGGAACGTCTTACACATTAGATAACACTAATCCTGATTATAAGTTAACTCACTTTACTGATGGTATGGAAGGTACTACTTATGAACGTGGTTACTACTTTGTACCACAAAGCAAAGGTACTTATACTATAACTTATTCGGCAACTGACCTTAATGGCAATAGTGCAGAAAGTAAACAAATAATTGTTAGAGCGGGTGATACTGTAAAACCTACCATTACTATTACTGATGAGAGCGATATTAAGACAACAGTTAAACCTGGCGAAACTGTATCAATTGACGTTAAGAAAATAGTTGTTACTGATAACATTGATACTGATTTGAAGTATAGCACTATCAAAATGTACAAGACTGGTACTACAACCGAAGTTAGTGCGGTTATAAGTGGCGATGAAGAAAATATTTATTCTTATACATTAGAAGAGGCTGGTAGTTATACTCTTGAAATTACTGCAAAAGATGATGCCGGCAATACTAATACAAAAACCATTGTATTTACCGCTTCTGATGATGTCAAAGAAGGAATAGATAAAGAAGAAATTATTGGTATTGTATTAATTGTTGTTTGTGTACTTGTTCTTGCAGGAGTAATTATATACTTTGTAACAAGCAGAAAAAGAAGAATAAAAAAATAATTAAATTATAAATATAAAAAACTTGGGTGACCAAGTTTTTTTATATGCACATATTTGAATTTAAATATAAAATCTATTAATTTACATAATTGTTGCTAAAAAGTATTAAAAGTGATACACTAACATTATGGAAAAGATTTTTAAACTTCATTCAAAATATAAGCCGGCAGGCGACCAAGCACAAGCCATTCAAAGTATAACAAATGGTATTGAAGATGGATTAAAATCACAAGTACTATTAGGAGTTACCGGTAGTGGTAAGACTTTTACTATGGCAAATATTATACAAAACTTTAATCGTCCAGTACTTGTTCTTGCCCACAATAAAACTTTGGCGGCACAATTATGTAATGAATTCAAAGAATTTTTTCCTGAAAACAGAGTTGAATTTTTTGTGTCATACTATGACTATTATCAACCTGAAGCATACATTGTAAGTAGTGACACTTATATAGAGAAAGATATGTCAATCAATGACGAAATTGACAAACTACGTCATTCGGCAACAAGTGCTTTACTTGAAAGGCGAGATGTAATTGTTGTGTCGTCCGTGTCGTGCATATATGGCTTGGGAGCGCCAGAAGAGTACTTTAATCTCCATATATCTTTACGGACTGGCGAAGATTATAATAGAAGTGGGTTAATAAAAAAATTAATAGAAATACGATATGAAAGAAATGAAGTTGACTTTAAGCGTGGTTCATTTAGAGTCAAAGGCGACATAATTGATATTTATCCTGCTGGATATGGTGATAAAGCAATTAAGGTTGATTTTTTTGGAGATACAATTGAAAGCATAAGAGAATTTGATGTGGTAACAGGTAAAATCTTGTCTTCTCTAAATCACGTTGCAATTTATCCTGCATCTCATTATGCAGTTGGCTCCGAAACCTTAAAAAATGCACTTGATGAGATTGAACAAGATAAAGTTGAACAAGTCAAAGCGTTTGAAGATAAAGGCAAATTAATCGAAGCACAGCGTCTAAAAGAACGCACTAGTTATGATATAGAAATGATGCGAGAACTTGGTTATTGTAATGGTATTGAGAACTATTCAAGATATTTTGATGGGAGAAGTCCAGGGGAGCCACCTTTTACCTTGCTTGATTATTTTCCAAAAGATTTTATACTTTTTGTTGATGAATCACATATTACATTGCCACAAGTAAGGGGAATGTATAATGGCGATAGGGCGAGAAAAACCAGTCTTGTCGACTATGGATTTAGATTATCTTCGGCTTTTGATAATAGGCCATTAAATTTTGATGAATTTAATAGTCGAATTGGGCAAACAATTTATGTGTCGGCAACTCCATCCAAATATGAATTAGATTTGGCGGACAATGTGGCAGAGCAAATAATTAGACCAACAGGATTATTGGACCCAGAAATATTTGTAAGAAAAACTCAAAATCAAATTGACGACTTAATGAATGAGATTAACATAGTTATTAGTAAAAAAGGAAGAATTTTAGTTACAACTTTAACAAAAAAGATGGCAGAAAGTCTTACTACCTATCTATCAGAAAATGGTATAAAAACAAGATATATGCACAGCGATATTGACACTCTTGAACGCATTGAGATAGTTAATGGATTAAGATCAGGGGAGTTTGATGTTTTGGTTGGAATTAACCTTTTAAGAGAGGGACTTGATATACCAGAAGTAATGCTTGTTGCCATTCTTGATGCGGATAAAGAGGGCTTTTTGCGAAGTGAAGGTGCATTAATTCAAACAATCGGTAGGGCAGCAAGAAATGCTGAATCAAAAGTAATAATGTATGCTGATATCATTACCGATTCGATGAGGCGAGCAATTGATATTACAAACAAAAGAAGAAGCATTCAAGATAAATATAATAAAGAGCATAATATTGTTCCTAAAACCATAATCAAAGACGTTAAAAACAGCATTACAATAATGCAAAAGAAAGAAAGCAAATTAACTTACAGAGATATCAATAATGAATTAGATAGGTTAAAGAAACTGCTTGATATGAGTGTTAAGACACTTGATTTTGAGAGCGCCATAAAAATTAGAGATAGAATGAAAGAATTAAGGGAATCATTAAATAATTAAGAGGAAACAATGAAAGATATAGTTATTGTAGGAGCAAAAGAAAACAACCTTAAAGATATTAATCTTGTTCTACCAAGGAACAAATTAATTGTATTTACCGGAGTTAGTGGATCTGGTAAGTCAACATTGGCATTTGATACAATATTTGCCGAAGGACAAAGAAGATTTATTGAATCTTTGTCTTCTTATGCGCGTCAATTTTTGGGACAAGTTCAAAAGCCTAATGTTGAGAAAATCGAAGGATTATCACCTGCAATATCAATTGACCAAAAGACAACGTCTCAAAATCCACGTTCAACAGTCGGAACGGTTACAGAAGTTTATGATTATCTTAGATTGTTATATGCAAGATTAGGTGTACCATATTGCCCACATTGTAATAAACCGATAACAAATCAATCTATTGATACGATAGTAGATAGAATATTACAAAATGAATTAGGCAGCAAAATTATAATCAATGCACCAGTCGTTAGGGGGCAAAAAGGGACATTTGCAAAATATTTCGAAGAGTTAAGAAAAAATGGTTACGCAAGAGTAAGTGTTGATGGTGAGATTAAATCACTAGACGAAGAAATTGTTCTTGAAAAAAATATTAAACACGATATTAGCGTAGTTATTGATAGAATTATTTTGAAAGAAAATGTGACAACACGCTTAACAGAAGCCGTCGAGAATGCAATTAAACTAAGTGATGGGCTTGTTATTGCAAATATTAATGGAGAAAACTTTACTTATAACACAAAACTCAGTTGTCCAGAATGTGGTTTTTCTTTTGATGAGATAAGTCCAAGATTATTTAGTTTTAACACTCCATTTGGAGCATGCCCTAACTGTTTGGGATTGGGATTTACAAATGAAGTTGATGAAGATTTGGTACTAAGGAACAAACACAAGTCAATTAATGAAGGAGCATTACGTTTAACAGGTTGGAGTAGTGATATAGGCTCAATAGGAGATATGTATTACAAAGCTTTGGCTAAAAAATATAATTTTAGTCTTGATGTTCCACTTGAACAGTTGCCTAAAAATATTATAAATGTTTTGCTTTATGGAGATGACGAAGTTCTTGATTTAAAATATAAATCGTCAAAATTTTCTGCCGAATATCGTGGTAAATATGAGGGGATAATACCAAACCTTAAACGTCGTTATGTTGAAACAAATAGTGATTATGTTAAAGGCGAAATTAGTAAAGTTATGAAAGAAGTTGAGTGCCCAGTGTGTAAGGGCAGAAGACTTAATGAACAAGCCTTATCTGTTAAAATTGATAAATACAATATTGTTGAATTGTGTGATTTGTCTATAAAAAAGTTAAAAGAATTTTTTGAAAATTTTAAATATCCACAATATCAAGAAAATATTGCAAAACCCATTTTAAAAGAAATATTTGCAAGACTCAAATTTTTAACTGACGTTGGACTTGAATATTTAACTTTAAATAGAACCGCAGG
>CALVZT010000061.1 GCA_944372595.1 uncultured Clostridia bacterium | reverse complement strand
TTTTGTTATCTCAATTATGTTCCTTTGAAAATCCCACAGAAAATCAAAAGTCTTTATTAAGAAAGAATATAAGTGATATGAACACATTACAAGAATTATAATAAAGAATTTGCTTTGTAAAGATATCTCTACATATTGGAAAAATTGTTGTGGAATAAGTAGTAATGCTGCAAGCGCTACTAATATTGAGCAAACATATAAAATTCCTTTATAAGCATCAAGCGGCTTACAAACTTTGAGCAATATCATAAGCCCACTAAACAACATAACTAGTGATGCCATTGTAGTTACTTCGTTGCCTGTTGGTACAAAATAATCAAAGATATAGCATGCAATAACGTTAAAACTTAATACTAATGCCCCAGGTAATGCCTTTGAAATAAGGTTAGTCATAAACGAACCACTTATCTTATCTTTGTTGCTTTGCAGTGACAAGAAGAAAGCAGGTATTCCTATAACAAATGTCTCCATTAATATTATTTGTGTTGGCTCAAATACATACATCATATTTGTGATTAAACAGAAAATTGTAACAAATATAGTCATAAATGTCTTCATTAAGAATAGTGATGAAGATTTTGATATATTATTTACAACACGTCTGCCTTCTGCTACTACTGATGGCAAACTTGAAAAGTTACTATCAAGCAAAACTAAGTTGCTAACATTTCTTGCTGCCTCACTACCACTTGCCATTGCAATAGAGCAATCAGCATCTTTTAATGCAAGTATATCGTTTACCCCGTCTCCCGTCATTGCGACTTTTCGACCTTTGCTCTTTAATGCTTTAACAATTATGCTTTTTTGTTCTGGACTTACTCTACCAAATACCGAATATCGTTGTGCCGCTTCTATAACTTCGTTCTCGCTAAGGCCTTCAAGACTAATGAATTTATCAGCATTATTTATCCCTACTCTTCGACTTACTTCGCTCACTGTAATTGGGTTGTCGCCTGATATAATTTTAATCTCAACTCCGTTATCATTGAACCACTTAATTGTCTTAATAGCATCTTCTCTTATATGGTCCTCAATCGCTATTAACGATACTGGGAAACAATTTTTAGGTGGTTTATCACCAACAATTTTTTCTTTGCTATATGCAAGCATTAATACACGGTAGCCGTTTTTTGCATATTTTTTGACTCTATCATCAATTGTTTTATTGCGTACTTTATACACATATTCAGGTGCTCCTAGGATATATGTGCCCTCTTTAAATGTTACCGCACTTAATTTATTTGCACTTGAAAATGGTAATAAAATATCTGGACTTAAATGTTGAGTTCTCCCAAAACTATTAGCTAATGCCTGAGAGGTCATATTATTGTCTTCAAGCGCCGATAACATAGATGGAATAATTTCTTTTGTTGTATAATTCTGTGGATTGGTAAAGTTAACAACTTCTTTGACCTTCATAGTACCATCAGTAATTGTTCCGGTTTTATCAAGACATAAGACATCTGATCTTGCCAACATTTCGATACTATACAAATCTTGAACTAGTGTTTTGCGACGGGCTAATTTAACAACACCAACTGCAAGTGCAACACTAGTCAACAAGAACATACCTGCGGGTATCATTCCTATTATACTGCCGGCTGTTCGTGCAACTGATGCTCTTATTGCTTCTGTTTTTGTTGCAAATTCAACAATTGCCAAATTATAGTTGTTCATATAAGTTAATACAGCAAGAGGTATTATTATAACGCCGATAGATGCTATGATTATTCTTAAAGCACGAAGCAATTCACTCTTTGGTTTTTTGTATTCCTTTGCCTTTTGGGCGAGTTTGGCAGAATAATTTTCATCACCAACTTTTTCGACAAGTGCAATACATTTACCACTGGTAATAAAACTACCACTATATAACATATCGCCCTTTTTCTTCTTGACTGGAACACTCTCGCCAGTGAGTAGACTCTCATTTACTTCAACTGCACCGTTTAATATAATGCTATCGGCACATATTTGATTGCCTAGTTCAAATTGTATTATATCGTCAAGTACTACTTCTTCAATTGGAACAACAACCTGTTTTTTGTTCCTTATCAATGTTGCCGATGGCGCCGTTATCAATGATATTTTCTCAATGGTTTTCTTTGCTCTTATTTCTTGTATTATACCTATCATAATATTAGCAAGAAACACAAGTAAAAAATATAGATTTGAATACGAACGCACAGCGATTAATGCCCCAGCAACTAAAAATCCTAATAAGTTAAAAAACGTGAATATGTTACCAAAGAAAATGCTTTTGTAACTTTTAGCATTTGTTTTTTTAACAATGTTTGATAATCCTAATGCTTTTTGTTTGTCAACCTGCTCCTGAGTAAGTCCAATTTTGGGATCGGTATTTAATCTTTTAATGTCTTTTGTTGGAGTTTGTTTTTTGAGTGCTATTGGCTTAGGATCGTGTTTTTTCTTTGCATCGCTTTTATTGTCATAATTATCTACATCAAGTTCTTTTGTTTGGTCTTTTATCGTTTTATTTTTATGTCTTTCAATACGCTCTTGTTTTTTTTGTAACTTCTCTTTCTTTTTTTCTTCTTTTTTGTTTTTTCTATTTTCTTTCTCTTCCTCTTTTTTTAAATCAATTTTAACTTGCTTAACTTTTGCTAATTTTTTATTTTGGTTGTCAGAAAGAGATTCCCCAGCGTCATCTTCATTATTATTGTTAGTAGTTATTGTTAGATCGTCAATGCTAATTTGTTTGTCTGTTATTGTTTTATTTGTCTTTTTTGAAGGCTTTTTTTGCTCGTTTAAATTCTCTGTTTTTTTAACAGAATCATCCACTGCATTTTTTGATTTTTTATTTGCCATATTCCCTCTATTATCTTAATTATATTATTTGTAACTAGTATAACATAATTACAAAAAAAATAAAAAATATTTGATATATATTTTTATTTTATTTTTTGTTTTTTTTAATTATTTTTTGTATTTTGTTTTTTAAATTAAAATTTAGGAGTATATTTTAAATCTGCACTTTTTAAATCTTGTATATATCCATTAAAATCTAATTTTTTCGCATACATAACAACTCTTGTATATTCAAGTTTTTTTAATTTTCTGTCAAATATTTTATCTCCCACAATTTTATAACATGGAGTATATTGACTCATCAAACTAACCATTGTATTTGGAAATAATTTTTTTATATGCTGTAATATATTAATAGAATCGACTGTTTGGTCGGGTAATACCAAATGTCTTATAATTACACCTTTTTTCATCATTCCATTTTCGTCAAATTCATCTGATGGACAATTTTTCCTCATTTGTTTAATTGCCTTTGTCGCAACATCTTTATAGTCTTTGGCTTTTGACAAATAACTAGATAAATTACTATCATAATATTTAAAATCAGTAAGATAAATATCTATGTAATTTTTTAACTTTTTTATTGTATCAACATTGTCATATCCGCTAGTGTTATAGATAATTGGAATACTAGGGCGATATATTTTTAGGGCTTCTATTATTTTGTCTGTAAAATGACTGGGGGTTACAAGATTGATATTGTGTGCTCCCATTTTTTCTAACTTCTTCATTATAATAACAAGTTTCTCAACGGTAATAATCTTGCCTTTGTTTAACTGGCTAATTTTATAATTTTGACAATATAAGCATTTCAAATTACATCCACTAAAAAATATTGTGCCACTTCCCTTTGTCCCACTTATACATGGCTCTTCGTAAAAATGTAGTTGATGTAGTGCCACTTTCAAATTATTGCTTTGTCCACAAAAACCGACCGAAGAATCTCGGTCGATGTTACATTTTCTTGGACAGTTGTTACATTTGTTCATATATTTCCTTTGCTAAAATTTTGCAATCTTTTTGTAATTTATTTATTGTATCGTTGATTATATATTTATCAAATTTATAATTATCAAGATCGGTTTCGGTTGGATGTTTTTGTTGTTCTTCGGTTAAAGGAGAAGAATAATTTATTCTATTAACTCTAATAGTTATTACTTTGTCTTTGTACTCTTTTTTGATATCTTTAATCTCACTTTTGTAACGGGCATCGGATATTATGATATAATCAAACTCTGTCCATATTGCCTTTATAATCTCAACTAATGTCTTTGACCAAACGTGTGGATTGTTGTTGCCACAAATATCCGTTCCTACTTTTTGAAGAAGCATTCTTCCCTTTTCGTTTTTTTCTCCATCCCAACCAAAGTATTGTTTACATACATATTTCAACAAATCTCCGTATGCCATTTTTATACAACGCATGTGCTTTAAATCCTTATATTTGGACAAATATTTAACAAGAAGTTTGCTTACCTCATCTTTGCCGTGTGTCGCCTTTCCAGATACCAAAATAATTTTTTTCATATTTT
>CALVZT010000060.1 GCA_944372595.1 uncultured Clostridia bacterium | reverse complement strand
CAGGTTCTTTTTCACTCCCCTCCCGGGGTTCTTTTCACCTTTCCTTCACAGTACTATACGCTATCGGTCACTTGGTCGTATTTAGCCTTAGGAGATGGTCCTCCCATATTCACACCGGATTCCGCGTGTCCTGTGCTACTCTGGATACCCACGGTTGAAATTCGATTTAATCTACGAGACTATTACTCTGTTTTGTCCTGCTTTCCAGCAATGTTCGACTATCAAATTTCAATACCTTATTGGGTCCTAACCCCACAGATATTGCTACCCATGGTTTGGGCTCTTGCCATTTCGCTCACCACTACTTTGGCAATCGTTATTACTTTCTTTTCCTCCGGGTACTTAGATGTTTCAGTTCTCCGGGTTCCCCTCATTACAGTATGTATTCGTGTAATGATACTATGAGATTAATCATAGTGCGTTCCCGCATTCGGAAATCTACGGATCACAGCCTATTTGCGACTCCCCGTAGCTTATCGCAGCTTATCACGTCCTTCATCGGCGCCTAGTGCCAAGGCATCCACCATACGCTCTTTGTAGCTTGATCGTATCGTCGAATCATTAGAATTAACTAATGATTGTCTTGACTATTTTCTTGTTAAAATTGACTCAACGTAATTTTCGCATATATTAACAGCAATTGTTAAAATTGAAAATACATATTACCTAAATTAGTTTTAACTAAAAAGATATTTGTCATTATTGAATTATGCAGTTGTCAATGTGCTAATTGTCCGGACAATCAGTCCGCGTCGCTCTCGTGTGCGACGGAGTTAGAATATCACAACAGGAATGCGGTGTCAACAATTTTTTTAAATATTTTATCAAAAAACAAATGTTTTTTTGTTATTATCGCGACACGTCGCCGTGTGTTCACAAAAACCAACTTAAAATGACTGTTTTTAGAGGATTTAAATAACAAAAACCTTTTAATTTAAGACAATTTTAATTAACAAGCAAAAAAAAATAAAAAGCCAAATGTTTGGCTTTTTATGGAATCATAGAAGTCAGTAATAAGGCATCATTAAGGACACCCTTTTGCCTACTAGCATTAATTTTATTATTTAATTTTTCTATCGCATCTTCAAGTTTTTCCCCTTCGCTAACATGGGGATAAACATTTCGTACCATGTTAATGTAGCTTTGCCACTTATTTGTAATATGTGATAATGCGTCATCTTTACTTTTTTCATCTATTTTGGCAAAACATAATGCATTGGTTAATTTAAAAAAACTTGCAGTTTTTAACAAACAAGATTCCCTGTATTCTCTTTTGTCTTTTTTGCCCAGTTCATTAAGAGATTCATTTATCAAATTATCACATATACCAAATGCAGCAAAAGATAGTTCTTTTGTTAGATACTCTAATTTTTCACTAGGAGAGTGCAAATCAATAAAAGCATAACCTTGTGGCGTCCAAATCAAATTGTCTGACTTAAAAACATCTAACATTATTCCGCTATTTAAAATTGTCTCAATGTCTTCAAACAGTTTTGCAACTGTTTGGTCTGGCAAAGACAAAAGTCTTAACCATTTATTTTTGTTTTCACCATGAGTTCCGTTGTTACATACGGCAACACCAACTATCCTGTCTTCAAGTACACAAACTTTATCTTTGTTAGGACGAAAAAAATCATATATTATTGGCAAATTAACACCTTGCTCTTTTAATTTACTAGTAATTGTAATTAATCGCCTCAATTCGTCTTCGTCATATTCGTTTGTTATCAATACAACTTTTTTGTCATCGTTCGGATACACATAAGCCGTACCATGGTCGCCTTTACCCAAAAAATATGCTTCCAAAAAACTATTATTAAAGTTATCCTTTTCTTGTTGTGTAAATTTTGTAATTTCCATTTTTCCCTCTATAATTTTATTGTAATCGATATTGAAATTAAAGTCAACACCTAACATAAACTGACTTGTATTATATTGATATATTGAGTAATAATTATATTATTTATATATATAGCAAAATTGTTTGATTTTTGGTTTTTAATAAGATATTATTATATATGACAAAAAACACCAAAGGAAATTATTATGAAATTAACAATTTTAGGCACTGGTTGTGCGTGGACAAAAAGAGAATGCGCAAGTTACCTTCTTAATGACAATATAATGATTGACCCTGGTTATGGTAGCGTCAAACAACTTTTAAAGACTAATGACCAACTACTACATCACGAGAAGATTGAAACAATCGATTTGGTACTTATAACTCACTTTCATTCTGACCATTACTTTGATATGCCATATATCTTGCAAAAAGAAGCCACCGGCAAATTAAAAAATAAAAAATTAACTATTATTGGCCCTCCTGGTGTAAAACAAAAACTTGACATGCTATGCCAACTTGCAATATCCAAACACTCTTACGATAAAATTGATATGGATAAATATTGCAACATTTATGAAGCAAGTGATGGTAAAGAAATCGATTTTCAAAATTATCACATAAAATGTGTGTTATTAGATCACAGAGACACGGTAAACTATGGATATATGATAAAATTGCCAAATGGAAAAATTCTTAGTTTTACTGGCGATACAACAAATTGTGATAATATGATGTATATGGTCAATAATAGTGATATTATACTTCTTAATATGGCCAATACAAAAAAAGATAGAGCCCATTACAACATAATTGATGGTATTGAATTAATGAAACAATACAAAGGCAGATGCATCATAATTCCAGCCCACATGACGTCGGAGAGTTACGACTATGCAAAGACCCGAATTAATATTCCAAAAGATTTAATGCAACTCGACCTTGATAAAGACGTGCCATACGACTTTGAACTCAAAGAAAAACCAATACTAAATGTCGCTCAGGATATAATGTTGGACGAAAAGAGATTTGCTGAATTTAAGCTTCCTCATTGCATATTAAAGTTAAGGGAAACCATTTCATCAAAAGGCATATCCTTACCCGCATATTGTTATGATATATACACAACTAGACACAAACTTATAGGTACAATTAGCGTAAGTATAGGATATAATGTGGAATCTACTTATGTCGGTAATATATTATACACACTTAACGAAGAATACTTGGACAAGCCAATATTATATGAATCATTTATCCAAATGTCAAAGATTGCGCAATCACACAATATGGATACTTTATACATTTCAACATCTCCAAAAGATAAATATGCCAAAAATTTATGCATCCAACTTGGAGCAAAATTAAAAGAAATGAGATATTTTTCCGAACGCAACCGTATTTGGTACAACTTAAATGATCAAGAACGTTGTATTTGGACATGGAAAATAGGAGAATAATATGGAAATAACACTTGTAATTGACCAATATGTTGGTAATGATGGAAAAGTTAATAATGGTACAACTATGACCGCATTGCGATTTGCACAAAAACTAAAAGAACACGGTCATAAAGTAAAAGTAGTTACTGCAACTCCAAATGACGATGAGAATATTTATGTTGTACCCAAACTTACTATACCACTATTCCAATGGATAATGGATGCTCAGGGCATGAGTTTTGCAAAAGTAGACAAAAAGACTATTGAAGAAGCATTCAAAGGTAGTGATATCGTTCACTTTTTGATGCCATTTAGATTGCAAAAAAAAGGTAAGGAAATCGCTGATAAAATGGGAATTGCTACAACCGCCGCATTTCACGTCCAACCTGAGAATATAACCTATACAATAGGACTAGGCAAAGTCAAACCACTAAACAAATTAATATATACCATATTTAGAAATGGATTTTTTAATAAATTTAATCATATACACTGTCCTAGCAATATGATAAAGAACGAATTAATCAAAAACAAATATAAGGGCAATCTCCATGTTATAAGCAATGGGGTCGAAGAAGGATTTGAAAAACGCGATGTTTCAAAACCAGACAAATACAAAGACAAAATAATAGTATTAATGATAGGACGATATTCAAAAGAAAAACGCCAAGATTTAATTATCAAAGCTATAGCCAATTCTAAATACAAGGACAAGATAGTATTAATACTTTGTGGCAGAGGCCCATGGCAAAGAGGACTTGAAAAATTAGCCAAAAAATATGGCGTAGAAGTTGAATTTAAATTCTGTCAAAAAGATGAATTAATCGACGTTATCAATTACAGCGATATTTATGTCCACGCATCAGATATTGAGATTGAAGCCATATCTTGTATGGAAGCATTTACTTGTGGACTACCTCCAATAATTTCTGATAGTAAACTTAGTGCAACTAATCAATTTGCACTAACAGAACATAACTTATTCAAAAAAGGCGACTATAAAGATTTAACCAAAAAAATCGAATTTTTTATAGAAAATCCAGATATTAAAAAAGAATTGTCTGACAAATACATTGAATATGCAAAACAATTCCAACTTGATTATTGTGTTAGAGAACTAGAAAAAGTCTTTGAACAAGCAATAAAAGAAAAGAAAGAGGAATTAAAAGAAAAAATTAAACAGCAATAAAAATTTTTTCATTATAACAATAAAAAAGAATATAGATACGACTTCTATATTCTTTTTTTTCGTTTTAATGCAATTATAGATTTACATCTGCATACTGTAATCTTTGCCAAAAAATCTTGTAATTTCTTCATTGGCAGCATCAATATTATCCGATGCGTGTATAACGTTTTAGAAC
>CALVZT010000059.1 GCA_944372595.1 uncultured Clostridia bacterium | reverse complement strand
TACCATGCATCTATAAATCTTACAACAATTTCTTCTTTGCAACGCCAACATACTGGGTAACTGTGTTTAATTTTTGCTGTGTAATATAATTTGTTTCTTTTCTTTAATTCGTCAAATACAACATCTCTAACTTCGGCAGTTGTTTTGTTAGCAAGGACACCAAATTCGGGCAACATAACGCCTGCTTCGTCTATTGGGCAAATAGATGGTAGATTAAGCGATTGTCCAAGTTCAAAGTCTTCTACGCCACAACCAGGGGCAATATGGACAGCCCCTGTACCTTCTGTTGCTTCAACATCTTTCCAAGCAACAATCTTGTGTGCAAAATTCTGTATAGGCAATTCTTCAAAGCAGGTTTCGTATGTTAATCCTACAAGTTCGCTACCCTTGAATTCTTTAACTATATGGTCAACATCATCTTTAAGAACTTTAATTGCTTCTTTACCAACTATTGCGTTACGCGTATCGCTCTTTAACTTAACTTCTATATAATCATTGTCGGGGTTTACTGCAACGGCAACGTTACTGCTTAGAGTCCATGGGGTAGTTGTCCATACAAGTATAAAACGATTTTCGTTAAGTATTGGGCATTTGAAGAACACAGACATATGCTCAACATCTTTGTAACTACCTGTCATTTCGTGTTCTGATACACTCGTTCCACAACGAGGGCACCATTGTATTGGGCGTTTGGACTTAATTAACCAACCATTATCAAAACATTTTTTGATAAAGTACCAAATGCTTGTGATATTAAGGTCACTATTTGTATAGTAACTATTATCCCAATCCATCCATTGTCCAAGTCGAATGCTGGACTCCGTAATCATTTTGCTACAATTTCTTACCTGGTCCATGCATTTTTCAATAAACTTATCCATACCATATCTAGCGATATCTTTTTTGCTATTTAGTCCAAGCGCTTTTTCTACTGATATCTCAACAGGAGTGCCGTGTGCGTCAAATCCATTTTGATAAGCACAAGACTTGCCCTTTAAAGATTGATATTTGATATATACATCTTTGAGGGTTCTGCCAAAGGCGTGGTGTACACCCATATCGTTGTTAGCTGTGATTGGACCGTCTAAAAAACGATACCTTGGCTTGTTCTCATTCTTTTTTTGTAATTTTTGAAAACATTTGTTTTTTTGCCAAAAGTCAAGTATGTTATGTTCAAGTTCAACAAAATTTGGCATTGCGCTTTCTTTTTTCATAATTGTCCTCCTAAAAAAAATCCTTAATGCGCAAAAAGAAACACATTAAGGTTTACCACTTTTTTCGCCATCGTGTACCATCATACACTTCTTCTATAACGGGAAGTCCCGTCTTGCCTTACTAATTTCTGGCAAGATGCTAGAAAGTGATACCAATTAACTTTGTTTAATTCACTTACACCAACCGTGAACTCTCTGAGTAAACAATAGATAATGGCGTGTCTTTCATCATCGCATTTATTGTGCAAAGTTAAGCACTATTAAGTTTTGACGCCCTTATTATACATTATAAAATATTTAATGTCAATTATTATTTAACAATAGAATCGATAAGTTATATAGATTATGAACTGCTAACGTGCAGATTATAAATATTACAATAAGTATTTCATATAAAAAAATTTATCTCAGTGAGATAAATTTTCAATCGCGTCTTTTATATCTTTCTCGTCGCCTCTTAATTTGAGTTTGTAGATTTCGTTAGTATTGCTAATGGTTGAGGCAAGATTTTCGAATTCTTTGGGTTGATAATGTAATTTACCGATATTAACAATATATACTATTTGATTTTCAATAACATTCTCTTGTACAAATTTTTTTAAAAAATCACTTACTTTACCAAAATACACTGGGCTTACTAGATAAATAATTTTATATAGGTTTGTTGCGTAAGCTTTTTTGCAAGAGGCAACATTTATGGTAATTTCGTAGCCGTTTTCGTTATAGTATTTAGATATTTTGTCAACAGTGTTTTTGGTTGTACCGTGTTTTGATGGATGATAGAGAATAAGAATTTTGTTTTTTGTATTGCTGTTAGATAGGATTTCTTCTTTATCGGTTATTGGGGTGTTGAGTCTTTTTTTATAAATATAAAAAACTATTTGCATACAAATAAAGAATATTGCTCCTATACCAATAATAGTTGCTATTGTTATAAAAGCAGGATGTTTAACAAAAGCGGCAAAGTCAACACCGTTTATAAAAGATTTCGTAACGTTCATAATTATCCTCTCATAATTAAATATATTATAAGACCTGCAATAGCTATTCCAAAAATAACAGCTAATAATACTTTTAATATTGATATTGGAGTTTTACCAACAACTTTGCCGGAGCAACCATTTATATAAAAATCATAATTTTTTTTGTGATATTTAAATGATGAACTCCATATTGGTAATAGATATCGCGCTTGTTTTTGATTTTGATAAGTGATTGATGTATTAAGGGCAATAACAGTGTTATTTCTACTTGAACGAATTCGATTGTTTATGTTTCTGCTTATCTCCTGAGTTGCCATATTGTAACCTTGTTCAATACCAATGGAGTAATTATCAAGTACATACCCAAATAAGTATTCATCACGATACACTTTAAGGTTAATGTAATCAAAAGGTTCAAGTTTTTCTAAGGTTTCGTTTGATATTGTATTATTACCAGCAGTTATAATATTGGTAAATTTATCGTTACGTGTGCCAAAGAATCGGCGTTGAACATTTTCTACCGTTGTAATAATTTGTCCTTGACTTGTACGTCTTGCAACTCTTTTTTGTATAATTTCTGTTCCGTCATATTTGGTTACAGTGTCAGCATCGAATGCCCATGTTGGTAAAAAGTGTCCAATAAATTTGCCAACTTTGGCAAGTTTTTTAAGTTTTCTTGGTGCCCATATTTTACTAGATATCCATTGTTTATAAGAAGATAAGGCTTGCTCATGATTTATTTTGAATGGGGCAACAGCATTTATATCGTTTTTAAAAGAAGATATTACTAGTGGAGTACCACAATAACTGCATCTAAAAGACAAACTATCTGGATTAAATTTTTCTTTATTTCCACAATTTGGACAAGTGTGGGATTTGTTATAAACTTGCTCTTTGTATTTTAAGTCAAGATTTTTTTTGACTTTGTCCCAGTCCGGCTTGTTAAAATCATAATAATTGTTGCAATGTTGACAAAACAACTTACCACTTTTTGCGTCATAAATCAAATTATTCCCGCAACTTTTACATTTGCTCACATTTGCCATATTATTTTAGTTTCTCCCCGCAATTTGGACAAAATTTTGCGTTTGCTCTTACAGGTTGGTTACATTTTGGACATCTTGCACCACCAACCTTTGCACCACATTCAGGACAAAATTTGGCTGTTGCTTTAATTTTTGTCCCACATTCAGGACAAAATTTTGTATTTGCTTGTTCTTGCTTGTCTTGTTTGGAAGAATTTGATTTTAGCATTTCGCTCATCATATTGCCCATGGCCATACCAGCACCAAGACCAACACCTGCTGAACTCATGTTGCCACCAGGATTTTTAGCGGCATCACGCATTGCATGTACTGTTTGGTATTTGACATAGGTATCCATTTTGTCTTCTAGGACTCCCATACTTGAACGAGCATCAATTGCTTTTTCTACTTGTTCTGGGAATGACAAATTTTCTATAACAAAATTAGTTAGGTTAAGTCCAAGACTAGCAAATTTTTCTGCCATACGTTCCTTAACTGTTTGGTTAAATTCTTCAAGGTTGCAAGCAAGATCAAGAGCTGATATTTTTGATTCAGCAATTGTGTCAGAGATACAAGACACCAACATACTTTTGAAATAATTTGCTATATCATCAGTAGAAAAAGTTGAATTGGTGCCAAAAAGTTCATTCAAAAATACTTGTGGATCAAGCACTTTGTATGCATACGTACCATATCCTTTAATACGTATAGTGCCAAAGTCTTTGTCTCGCATAGTTATTGGATTGCTAGTACCCCATTTTTGATTGGTAAATTGCTTGGTGTTGATAAAATAAACTTCGGCATAAAAAGGTGATTTAAAGCCAAATGGCAATGATAATAGCTCGGTAAGAATAGGTAAGTTTGATGTGCTAAGATGATATATGCCAGGGCCAAAAACATCGGCAAGTTTGCCCTTATTTACAAATATTGCAACTTGGGATTCTCTTACTGTTAATTTACTACCCCAGGTTATACTTCTGCCGTCCATTGGAAAACGATATACAATAGTATTCTTACTATCGTCTAACCATTGAATAGCTTTTAAAGTGTTTCGTTTGAAAAAACCAAATATTCCCATAACATTCTCCTAATTTATCTTAATATTATATCTCCACTAACAGGAGTAATTTTTGTATTATCACTAAGAATTATTTCTTGCCCGTGAGCATATTCTTTAACATATCGGCCAATTCTTACGTTAACTTTATCTGATTGGTCAGATGTAAGAAGGGTATATTTACCAGGTTTTAAATCTTTACCAACGATCAAAGTTTGATTAATGGCTATTAAGGTGTCACCTTGATTAAATGTAGCATTGTTATTACCATTAGCATCTTTTATATTTGTTTCAGTGCTATATCTAACTCCACCTTGTTCTTGTATTCCAGTTTTTTTCTCTTTTACCTTTTTTACAATAGCATATATTAGACAACTCAATAAAAAGACAATTAGAATAATACCTACAATTGTATATGGTAAGTTAACTTTATCAAATAAACTCATATAATCCTCCATA
>CALVZT010000058.1 GCA_944372595.1 uncultured Clostridia bacterium | reverse complement strand
ATTGAAAAAGGATTAAAAGAATTAGGAAAAGCTCAAGAAGATGTTGACATCAAAATTATTGAACAAGGTGGTTTTTTCAAAAAAGCCAAAGTTGAATTAATATATGAAGAAGAGACAAAAGAAGAACAAAAAGAAGTTATAATAGAAGAATCAAAAGATAACAAAAAAGAAGATAAAAAAAATAAAAAAGAAAAATCTTCTAAAGATACAAAAAACAAATGTGAATGTAACGATAATTGTAACTGCGGAGAAAATTGTAACTGCGAAGAAAACAAAGAAGAATGTAATAAAAATTGCGAATGTCATAACGAAAAACAAAAAGAAGAAATTATCAGAGCAGGTACAGAATTTTTGCTTGGACTATTCAAAAGTATGGATATAGAAAACGAAGTATCTACTGTGGAAACAGAACGAGGAATATGTTTTGTAATTAATGGAAATAATGTAAATGAACTGATAGGTTATAGAGGAGAAACTCTTAATAGTTTACAATTTTTATTAGGAGTAGTAATAAAAAACAAAACCAATATTAATGCACATGTATTGCTTGATATAGAAAATTATAAAGCAAGAAGAGAATCAACATTAATAGCGTTGGCAGAAAGATTAGCAAATAAAGCAATTAAAACACACAAACCAGTAAGACTTGAACCTATGACAGCATACGAAAGACGAATAATACATACCGCATTACAAGGTAATGATAAAATAATCACCAAATCAGAAGGTAATGAGCCAAACAGAAGATTGTTTATAATACCAAAAAATAAATAAAACAACCTATTGGTTGTTTTTTTATAAAAACGTAAAAAATGTAATAAACACTTTTTTTAATTTTTTCTATATGATATAATACTTTGTATTTTGAGGAAGATATGGACAAAGACACAATAGTAGCATTGGCCACTCCACAAGGTAGTGGTGGTATTGGAATAATTAGATTGAGTGGTAATAAATCAAAAAGTATTGCAGAAAAAATTACTAAAAATCCAAATCTAAGACCAAGATATGCTCAACTTATACAATTTAATAATAACAGCCTCCAAGATAATGCAATCTTGATATATTTTGTTGCACCAAATTCATATACTGGCGAAGACGTGGTAGAATTTCAATGTCACGGCGGTAGATATGTAACGGATAAAGTAATTGATTTGTGTCTAAATAACGGAGCAAGACTAGCCAATCCCGGTGAATTTACAAAACGTGCATTTGAGAATGGTAAAATATCACTTGAACAAGCAGAAGGAATAATAGATATTATTAATGCAGAAACTGAGTCAGAAGCCAAAGCTGGATTTAGTCTTCTTAATGGTGAGTTGTTTAAAAAAGTTGATAATATGCAAAGTTTATTAACTTCAAAATTAGCCGAAATAGAAGTAACGTTAGATTATCCCGAACATGATATCGAATATGAAACTAAGGAATCAATAAAAAAATCATTACTCTCTATTAAGCAAGAGTTAGAAAAATTAATAAACACCGAACAGACTGGAAGAATAATCAAAGATGGTATAAATGTTGCAATACTTGGAAGACCTAATGTTGGCAAAAGCAGTATATTAAATAAATTATTAGGTTATGATAGAGCCATAGTTACCGATGTAGCAGGAACTACCCGAGATACTATATCAGAGAGTATTATATATAAAGGAATAAAAATAAATTTAATCGATACTGCCGGTATTAGAGAAAGTCAAGATATTGTGGAAAAAATAGGAATAGATAAGTCTATTCAAACAATAGATAGTGCTGATATTATACTTTTGATACTAGATAACTCACAAGACTTAACTAAGGAAGATAAAAAAAATATTGAATTAGTTAAAGATAAAAATGTTATATTTGTGTCTAACAAAAGCGACCTTAATAAAAAACTTAATTTTGATAATTCAATTTTAGTCAGTGCAAAAGATAACAAGAATATAGATAAAATTAAAGACGAAATATATAACAAAGTAGTTGATAAAAAAATAATATCACAAGACATAATCTTAACCAATAAGCGACATATTCAATTAGTAAAAGAAGCATATAATAATATTAACAATGCATTAGAAAATATAGACAAGGTAACCCTTGATTGTATAGCATTGGATATCAAAAATGCTTGGTTAAATCTGGGAGCAATAACAGGACAAGTTGCTGATGAAAAAATAATTGACCAAATATTTAGCAGATTTTGTTTGGGTAAATAACGAAGGAAAATTATGATAGGAAACAACTTTCAAGTAATAATCATAGGAAGTGGACATGCAGGTTGTGAGAGTGCATTAGCATGTGCAAGAACGGGTATAAATACATTAATGTTATCTTTAAATCTTGATAGCATTGCTTTTTTGGCGTGTAACCCAAGTATTGGCGGAACAGCTAAGGGACAATTAGTTAGCGAAATTGATGCTCTTGGTGGTGAGATGGGAGTAAATGCAGACAAGACTACCCTTCAACTACGTATGCTTAATATGGGTAAAGGTCCAGCAGTGCAAAGTTTGAGAGCTCAGGTAGATAAAAATCAATATCACATACAGATGAAGAAAACATTAGAAAATTGCCCAAATCTTACAATTAAACAGGATGAAGCAACTGATATATTAACACATAATGGCAAAGTTATAGGTGTTAAAACAGCAATGGGAACAATATACAATGCCGAAAAAGTTATAGTATGTACAGGAGTATATTTAAAAAGCAGAATAATAATTGGTGAATATATTAAAGAGTCGGGGCCTAACGGGTTTTCGAGTGCCACAAAATTAACAGCATCAATATCTCAACTAGGACATATCATAAGACGCTTTAAGACAGGAACCCCAGCCAGAGTGCATGGAGACAGTATTGATTATAGCAAGTTTGAAGTACAATACGGAGACGATAACATTCAAACATTTTCAACATTAACAAAAAAACAAAACAAAAACATTAAGGTTTGTTATCTAGGATATACTAATGAAAAAACACACGAAATAATAAGAAACAATATTCATAGAGCACCACTATTTAGTGGACTAATAGAGGGTGTTGGGCCGAGATACTGCCCTTCTATTGAGGATAAAATCACAAGATTTGCAGACAAAAGCCGACATCAATTTTTCTTAGAACCCGAAAGCGATAGCACAAAGGAAATTTATGTACAAGGACTTAGTTCGTCTTTACCAGCAGATGTGCAAGAAGAACTTTATCGTAGTATAAAAGGATTTGAAAAAGTTGAGATAATGCGCAATGCTTACGCAATTGAGTATGATTGTATAGATAGTATGCAAATCAAAGCAACTCTTGAATCAAAACTCATAAGCGGGTTGTATTTTGCAGGCCAAGTAAATGGTACAAGTGGTTATGAAGAAGCGGGTGCCCAAGGATTAATGGCAGGAATAAATGCATCATTATCAATAAGAAATCTTCCACCTTTAATATTAAAAAGAAACGAAGCATACATTGGAGTTTTGATAGATGATTTGGTGACAAAAGGAACTAATGAGCCATATAGAATGATGACTTCTCGTGCCGAATATCGTTTGTATTTACGCCAAGATAATGCTGACATAAGATTAACAAAATACGGAAAAAAAGTGGGCTTAATTACTAATAAAAGATATAAATTATATCAAAACAAATTAAAACAAATAAATACCGCATTACAAATTTGCAAACAAAGAATTTTGGCAAAAAACCTTAAATTTTTAGAAAAATATAATGAGAGTATTCCAGCAAACGGTGCAACTATTGAAGAGTTAATTAAAAGAAGTAACATTGATGCAAAAATTATTCAAAATGAAACAAATATGTTTGAGAATATTGATGCAAACATATTGGATCATATAACAACGGAGATAAAATATAAAGGATATTTACAAAAACAACAAGAACAAATAGACAGAATGAAAAAAGCCGAAGAAGTAGAGTTGCCGCAAAACTTTGACTACTCTACTTTAAAAGGATTAAGATTAGAAGCAATACAAAAATTAAACAAATTTCAACCAGAAACATTAGGCCAAGCATCTAGAATTAGTGGTGTGTCGCCAGCGGACGTTCAGTTATTAACAATATACTTTGTTAAAAAAGGAGTAAAATAATGACTTTTGAAGAAAAATTAGAAAAAGCGGGAAAAGAGTACGACATATACTTTAACCAACAACAAAAATATTTGTTCAAGGTATATTACAAATTATTAACAGAATATAATAACAAAGTTAATTTAACAGCTATTACTGATGAAGATGAAGTAATTTTGAAACACTTTATTGATAGCATTCTTGGACTTAAATTTATAGACGGCAAAAAGGTCATTGATTTGGGCTCAGGTGCAGGTTTTCCAGGAATACCTCTTGCTATAATGGATAATATTGATTTGACACTGGTTGATTCAATAAAGAAAAAAACTGACTTTTTGGAAATGGTTGTTTCTCAACTTGGACTAAAAAACGTCAGGGTTTTAAATTCTCGAATCGAAGATTTGGCAAAGGTGGATGGATATAGAGAAAATTATGATATATGTGTAAGTCGTGCAGTTGCTCCCCTTAACACATTGTGTGAATATTGTTTACCATTTTGTAAAATTGGTGGTAAAATGCTAGCATATAAATCTTCAAAAACCGACCAAGAAGTCGAAATTGCAAAAAATGCAATTAAAAAAACAGGAGGAAATATATCAAATATATATAATTTAAAAACTTCTAATAATAGATATATAGTTGAAATAAAAAAAATATCGGCTACTCCTAGCATATATCCAAGAGAAAAAAATAATCCAAGAAAAAATCCATTATAGTGCAATTATAATGGATTTATTTTTTTCTAAAAATAAAAATAAAAATAAAAATAAAAATAAAAA
>CALVZT010000057.1 GCA_944372595.1 uncultured Clostridia bacterium | reverse complement strand
ACAAAAAAATTACCAGATGAATTATATATAAAATCGACATTTTCGCTTAAAACAACAGCTAACGGGACGGGGTATGAGATTGAAAATCACAGTTTTGTTCTGAACTCTATGACAGTGGACGAGACGAAAAAATTTGTACAGACTATGCAATTCATATTGGGTAGTTATGATGAAATGAGCGAAGATATGGCGACAATGATTGGTGAAACTATTATAAGCGATGGGAAAGGCGCAGGAATTGTAGATATTTTAAAGGTGTTTGGAGTAAAGACGTATAACTTTATTAGTACTGAGAGCGAGCAAAATTTAATTTATCAAATAGCATAGGGTTTATCTTTTAAATATAATGCAATAATTGGGTTAAATAAGCAATGAGAAAATTTTTTAAATTTTTTACTTCTTCAAAATTTGTTTTGTTCTTTACGTTTATTATAAACGTAATCATTTTTGCATTAATGGTTGCTTTAATTGGATATTATAGTTATTTGATAATATCTATTGTTTCATTAATTGTGTCTTTAATTGTAATGTCAAGAAGTACAGATGAGCCAGCATATAAATTAACGTGGTTACTTGTTATTATTATGCTTCCATTATTTGGAGCCGTCCTTTACCTTTATTTAAAAAGCGGTAAAATGTCTAGGAAGATGAAAAAAAAGTGGCGCGCAATTGCGACAGAAAATAATGATTACTTAATTCAAAATAGCAGCGTTTATGAAAAAGCAACACAAAAGCACAATATTTATAAAAATCAAATCAGTTATTTGGGTAATTCGGCAGGAGCAATTGTTTACGAAAATTCTCAAGTTAAATATTTAAAAAATGGAGAAACGTTTTTTGCTAACTTTTTTGAAGATTTAGAAAAGGCAAAAAAGAATATTTTCTTGGAGTACTTTATAATAAAACCAGGCAAAATTTGGGATAAAACTTATGAAATATTAACAAAAAAAATCAAACAAGGTGTTAAGGTATATATCCTTTATGACGATTTTGGTTGTATTGATAGATTTCCAAGAAAATATCTAAAAAATTTAAACAAACAAGGATTTATTTGTAAGGAATTTAATAAATGTCGTCCTACGCTTGATAGATTTAATAATTATAGGGATCATCGTAAAATAGCAATAATAGATAATGCGGTTGCTTATACAGGTGGAATAAATATAGGCGACGAATATGCAAATATCGTTGATAAATTTGGTTATTGGAAAGATACTGGGGTAAGAATAGAAGGCGATGCGGTATGGAGTTTTATCGTTTTTTTTGCAAACAACTGGGAGTTGGCAACAAAAGAAGTCCTTCCAATATCTTCAATGCATTCCACAATCAGCGGAATCAAAAGTTATGGCTATATTCAACCATACGCGACTGGACCTTTGAGTAATGAACCTGTTGCAAGAAATAATTATATAAGAATGATAAATAGTGCACAAAAGTCGGTATGCATTACATCACCATATTTTATCATAGACGGCGCTATGATTAGTGCATTAAAGTTATGTGCAAGAAGTGGGGTGGACGTAAAAATAATATTACCAGGAAAGCCAGATAAAAAACTTATTTACAAGATTGGTAGATCTTATTACGAAGAACTAATTAATGCAGGGATCAAAATTTATGAATACACGCCAGGATTTAATCATGCCAAAATGGTAATAGTTGATGATATAATGGCAAGTGTGGGCACTATAAATTTTGATTTTAGGAGTTTATACCTACATTTTGAAAATGCCGTAATGCTATATAATAATGGTTGCATTGAAGACATAATGGATGACTTTGTGGATATGTTAGGCAAAAGCAAAAAAATAACACACGAAGATTTGAAAAAGAGAAAGTGGTACGAAAGGCTATTTGTTAATATATTGAAATTTTTTGCTCCGTTAATGTAAAAAAATAATCCGCTTTGGATTATTTTTTTAATGACTCGTTTATAAAATTTATTATATCGTTATAAACTTCTTTGTTGTTCGATTCGTTAAGAACCTCATGACGCATATTATCATATAGTTTCATTTTTACATCAATATCAAGTCCTTTGTATAATTTGTACAATTTGATTACTCCTTTACCTTTGTTGCTAAATAAGTCTTCTTTTCCCGCTATCAAAAACAAAGGTTTATTTTTTGCTATTTTTTTAAGATGAATCAATTTATAATTTTTTAAATTTGCACTTAGCATATCGTAATAAAATTTGGCACTAAATGGAGTCCCGCAATATGGATCGTCTTTATATTTTTTGGCGATGTCTTGGTTAAACGTAATCCAACAACCATCAGTTTTTTTGTTATATGCACCAAATGATAATTTTTCTATTAATTTTGCAGGAGCATCGTTACCCTTAAATCTCATTGTAGTTTTGGCAATTGATTTTGCAATTTTGTTTAATGAGTTTTTCATATAATTAGAGCCACATAGTATTGCAGCAGAATATATTTGAGTTGACTGAATATACCTTTGAGCAATAAGTGATCCATAACTATGTCCGAATACAATTAATGGAAGATGATATTCTTTTATTAAATATTTTGAAAAATATATTTCATCTTGAACGGTGTCATAGTAAATATTAGCTTCTCTGTTATATTTACCAACTGCTTCAACAGATCCTGCCGTTTCTCCATGACCGCGATGATCATCGGCAAATACAATAAAGCCTTTTTTATTTAAAAACTTAGCAAAATCATCATATCTTTTGGCGTGTTCTGCCATGCCGTGAAATATTTGTACAACGGCTTTTGGTTTTTCGACCTTATCCCAAAGGTAACAGGTTATTTTGGTTTTATCAAATGAGGTAATTATGATTTTTTTCATATTTTTCCCCTCCTATTTTAAACATCTTTTGACGGCATCTTGCCATTGAGCAATTAATTTTTCGCAATCTTTTTTGCTTGAAGGATCGTAGGTAATTAGTTTTGTTCTGTCGATGCGATTTTCAATATCTTTTATATTATCATAAGCACCAGTTGCAAGTCCACACAAATATATAACGCCAAGAGTTGTACTTTCTTTTGGGGCAATGATTAAATCATGTTTGAGTAGATTTGCTTGTAATTTGCCTATAAATTGATTTTGAGTTACACCGCCGTCTATACTTAAAGTTTTGGTAGCAATTTTTTTATCCTTTTTAATTTGATTAATTACATCATACACTGATAATGGTATGGATTCAAGAACTGCTCTTGCAATATGAGAAGATGTTGTGCCTCTATTCATGCCGCATACTAGTGCACGAGCGTCCATATCCCAATGTGGACACCCAAGGCCAGTTAAGGCAGGAACAAATACAACCCCACCATTGTCTTGAACACGAGTCGCTTTATGTGTTAATTCGACTGGATTGAGTGCAAGTTTAAGACTGCATGCCCAATCAATAGCACTACCACAATTATATATACTACCTTCAAGTGCGTAACACAATTTGCCATTTATTTTATATCCAATAGTTGTTAAAAGTTGATTGCTTATTGTTGGTTGGTCACCTAGATTCATAAGAACAAAAGCGCCCGTTCCGTATGTGCATTTAATATCGCCTTTTCTAAAACAGCCTTGGCCAAATAACGATGATTGCTGATCACCTGCGATGCCAGCAATAGGAATTTCCCCGCCTAGCAATGAGGTGTATCCGATAATATCGGTATTATCAACGACGCGTGGTAATATTTCTCTTGGAATTTTAAATTCCTTTAATAACAAGTCGTCCCATTTTAATTCGTGGATATTGAATAGCATCGTTCTTGAAGCATTGGTTACATCGGTTATAAAGTTTCGCCCCTCTGTTAAGCGATAAACTAAAAAACTGTCAATAGTGCCAACACAAAGATTATTATTATTTTTAAGTTGCTGAACACGTTTGGAGTTTTGCAACAACCATTGGATTTTGGTCGCAGAGAAATATGCATCAACTAAAAGCCCAGTTTTTAACTTTATTACTTTGCTTAACCTGCTATGACGAATTTTGTTGCATACATCGGCGGTTCTTCGGCATTGCCATACTATCGCACGTGAGGCACTCTTGCCGGTTCTTTTATCCCATGCAACAGTTGTTTCACGCTGATTGGTAATTCCAATACCAAACACGTCTTGCGGATTAATATTATTCATTATTTCTTTAAGACATTCATAGGTATTTTGCCATATCTCCTCTGGATTTTGTTCAACCCAACCAGGATATGGATAATATTGTGTTATTGGTAATTGTGCAGAGCGAATAATATTGTTTGATTTTATATCAAATAATACTGCTCTAACAGACGTTGTTCCTTCGTCAATTGCAATTATGTATCGCATAATTTTTCCTTCAAAAAAAATTTTATATGTATATAATAACATTTTTTGTAATTAATGCCAAACTTTTTGGCAACAAGTACAAAAAAATCATTCAAATTTGCTTAAATGTATTTTGTTTGACAAATATTATATAAAAAAGTTAAAATTAACCAAGAGGTAGATATGAAAATATTTGACGTGGCGATTATTGGCGCCGGAATAACAGGCGTATGTATATTTGATAAATTACAATTATCGGGGGTAGATTCTGTCCTAATTGAAAAAGGCGAAGATGTTTGCTTGGGAGCGAGTAAAGCAAACAGTGGTATAATACACGCAGGTTATGATTGTGAAGAAGGGACAATTAAAGCTTTTCATAATGTCCGTGGCAATAAATTATATCCTCGTATTTTAAGACGGGTAGGAGAACCTTTTATAAAAACAGGATCGCTGGTAGTAGGAGATGAGACTAGCAAAGATAAATTAATTAATCTTTATAAACGTGGAAAAGTTAACGGCGTAAAGGGAATGAAAATTCTTGAAAGAAAAAAACTTCTTAAATTGGAGCCAAATCTTTCTGAAAATATTAAATATGGCTTATACGCCAAGACCGCCGCTATATTTTCCCCATACAATGCAACAATTGCAATATGTGAAGAAGCAATTACCAATGGCGGAGTATTAAAATTAAATTATAATATATCATCAATTAAACAAGGTAGTTGTTTTACAATAAGCAATGGTAAAGAAATAAT
>CALVZT010000056.1 GCA_944372595.1 uncultured Clostridia bacterium | reverse complement strand
ACAATGTTTGAAAGAAGTCTTGATAGAAATATTGGAAGAGGCACCAAAAATTTATTTTGAATATCCTTTGGTGTTAACAATAGTCGGCGTAAATGGTGTTGGTAAAACAACCACTATTGGCAAACTTGCTAATTATTTTATTAAAAAGAACAAATCGGTTACACTTGTCGCTGGTGATACATTCAGGGCGGCGGCAAGTGACCAATTAACCGAATGGGCAAATAGAAATAAAACCCGTATCATAAAACATACCGAAGGGGCTGATGCTGCTGCGGTTGTATATGATGGTATTGCAAGTGCGAAAGCAAAGGCAACTGATGTGCTTATTATCGATACGGCAGGACGCCTTCATACCAAAGTAAATTTGATGGAAGAATTGAAAAAAATCGAAAGAGTAATCAAAAGAGAGAGTACTGGCTTAGTAAAAAATTTTATTGTAATTGATGCAACAATTGGTCAAAATTCTATTGCCCAAGTAAGTGCCTTCAAAGACGCTGTTGGTATTGATGGTATTATTATTACCAAACTTGATGGAACAAGTAAAGGTGGTGCAATATTTAGTATTGTTGAAGAATTAAATGTTCCAGTCGTTTTTGTTGGAGTTGGAGAGGGTATTGACGACTTGGAAGAATTTTCTGCAAAAAATTTTGTCGAAGCAATATTTGAAAATTAAAAAATATAGTTGACAAATTGTTTTGATGTGTTTATAATAACTGTAAAGTATTTTTGCTTTACAGTCATTTTTTATGAGGTAATCAAGTGGATATTAATAAGAATATGCGTATTAGTTTGCTTTTAGAAATTTATGGTAATTTGTTGACTACTAAACAAAAGCAAATATTAACTGATTTTTATGACAATAATATGTCACTTGGAGAAATCGCAGAAAATACTTCAACTTCAAGGCAGGCAGTTAATGATATAATCAAACGCAGTCAAAAGATACTTGAAAATTATGAATCAAAGTTGATGTTGCTCGAAAAATTCAATAAAATAAAAAGCGATATAACTAGTATAAAAAATATAGTTGTTAATAATGGTGATAAAACCAATATTAATACTAAACTTGACAAAATTTTGGAGGAAATTTAATGGGATTATTTGCTAATCTTTCTCAAAGACTCAATCATATATTCTCAAAATTAACCAAACGTGGTAAGTTAACTGAACTTGAAATCAAAGAGGCAATGCGCGAGATAAGAGTTGCCTTGCTTGAAGCAGATGTTAACTTTTTAGTTGCAAAAAGTTTTGTGGCAAGAGTATCAGAGAAAGCTCTCGGCGAAAAAGTTATGCAAAGTCTTACTCCTGGTCAACAAGTTGTCAAAATTGTTAATGATGAATTAACCGCATTAATGGGGAGTACTAATAGCAAGTTAGCAGTATCTCCTAATCCTCCAACCATTATAATGATGTGTGGTTTACAAGGTGCTGGTAAGACAACAATGTCGGGCAAACTTGCATATCTTTTGAAAGGACAAGGTAAGAAAGTATTACTTGTAGCGTGCGATATATATAGACCTGCTGCAATTAATCAATTACAAGTTGTTGGTAAGACAGCAGGCGTAGAAGTATTTGAAAAGGGTACGCAGAATCCAGTAAAGACTGCTCGTCAAGCAATAGATTATGCTAAAAAGATGATGCTTGATACAATTATAATCGACACAGCTGGTAGATTACACATTAATGAAGAATTAATGCAAGAATTAAAATCTATTAAAAAAGAAGTTAATCCAACAGAAATACTTTTAACAATTGATGCTATGAACGGTCAAGACTCAGTAACGGTAGCTAAGGCTTTTGATGAAGCATTAGATATATCGGGAATTATTTTAACAAAACTTGATGGTGATACTCGTGGTGGCGTAGCACTTTCAGTTAAAGAAGTAACTGGCAAGCCAATTAAATTCTGCGGTGTTGGAGAAAAAATTGGGGATATAGAACCTTTTTATCCAGATCGTATGGCATCAAGAATATTAGGTATGGGTGATGTGTTAACATTGATCGAAAAAGCACAAAGTACGATTACCGAAGAAGAAGCTAAAAAATACGAAAAGAAATTTAGAGAAAACAGTTTTACATTTGAAGATTATTTAGCCCAAATGGATAAAATGAAAAAAATGGGTAATATTAATGACATTTTGGCAATGATACCTGGGGCGGCAAGCAAGCTCAAAGGGGTAACAGTTGATGAAAAAGAATTGGAAAGAAATAAAGCAATCATACAAAGTATGACTCCAAAAGAAAGACGCAACCCAGATATTATTAAGGCAAGTCAAAGAAAAAGAATTGCAATGGGTAGTGGTACTCAAATACAAGATGTTAACAGATTGTTAAAACAATTTGAGCAAAGTAAAGAAATGATGAAGCAGTTTGCTAACAAAAAACATGGTGCAAAATTATTTTAGTTGATTAGTAAGATTAATTCTTATTAACATAAATTTTAAACAAAGGGAGAAGGTACAATGGCAGTAAAAATTAGACTTACAAGAATGGGAGATAAAAAATCACCTTTTTATCGTGTAGTTGTTGCTGATTCACGTGTGGCAAGAGACGGCAAAGTTATTGATAAATTAGGTTATTTTAACCCTCTTAAAGAAGTTCCAGAAATCAACATTGATGTTGAAAAGGCAAAATCTTGGTTAAGTAAAGGTGCCGTTCCTACTGAAACTGCAAAAACAATACTTGTTAAAGCAGGTGCTATTGAGAACGCTAAACCTAATACTCCAAAGAGTGTTACAAAACCTAAGAAAGAAAGCAAGTAATAAGGAGTGCGTATATGGAAAAGATGATAGAATATATTGTACGTAATCTTGTAAACAATCAAGATGCCGTAACAATAGAAACAACCGAAGATAACGGTACAAATGTTATTCATGTCCAAGTTGCCGAAGAAGATGTTGGTAAAGTAATTGGCAAAAATGGAAAAATCGCACAAAGTCTTAGAACTATATTAAGATCAGCAAGTTCCAAAACTGGCAAAAAATACATTTTAAAAATTAATTAAATGACAGCAATGTCATTTTTTTAATCAAAAATATTGTTGATAATTTATTTTTATGGTATTATATTCGTATGAAAACAATTATTATTGGTAGAGTGTTGAAACCTCATGGACTTAAAGGAGAAATAAAAGTTGAGCCAATTACTGATGATTTGACTCAATTTTCTTCACTAAAAAAAATATATATTGATAATGTTGAGTACAAAGTTACTTCATCAAAAGTAAGGCAGGGATTTATTTATTGTTTTCTTGATGGAATAAATGATTGTAACCAAGTGGATAAGTTAAGAAATAAGTTCGTAGCAAGAGAAAGAACAGAAGATACTAACTTACAAGGGGAATATTATCAAGTTGACTTAATAAATTGTAATATTGTTGATGAGAATGGTAAATTGTTAGGCAAGGTAACGAGTCTTGACGATTATGGTAGTGCTACGGTTGTTACTTATATTGGTAAACTTGGCGAATTTTCTTTTCCATATGTTATGAATGATATTGTAACTAGCGTTGATTTGTCGAATAATATTATTTATGTTAATTCACAACGATTAAATGAGGTGCAAGTATGAGAATTGATATATTGACACTTTTTCCTGAAATGTTTTCTTCATTAAAAGAAAGCATAATAGGTAGAGCAATCAAAAACAATATATTACAAATAAATATTATAGATATAAGAAAGTTTTCCAAAGATAAACACAGTAAATGCGATGATACTCCATATGGTGGTGGAGCGGGTATGGTAATGACACCTCAACCAATATATGATGCTATCACTAGTGTAAAGCAAGATAATTCAAAAGTTATATATTTATCTCCAAAAGGAAGAACGTTAAAGCAGTCAATAGTTATGGAATTAGCAAATTGTGAACATTTGATACTATTGTGTGGGCATTACGAAGGAGTTGATCAAAGAGTACTTGACTTATTAGTCGATGAAGAAATATCAATAGGAGATTATGTGCTTACCGGCGGAGAATTGCCAGCATGCGTTGTAGTTGATGCAGTATGTAGATATATCCCAGGGGTATTAGGAAATGGGGAGTCTTATGTAGATGAAAGTTTTAGCAATGGGCTTTTAGAATATCCACAATATACGCGTCCGGTTGAGTTTAAAGGCCTAAAAGTTCCAGAAGTTTTATTAAGTGGCAATCATCAAGAAGTTAACAAATGGCGAAAAAAGATGAGTGAAGAAATAACTAAAACTAAACGTCCAGATATTTTAAAGTAATTATAGTGTGTATTCTATGGGAAGGTGATTATGAGCGATAACAAAACCAATATTAACTGGTACCCAGGACATATGACAAAAGCAATACGTATGATGCAAAAAGAATTAAAAGTTGTAGATATTATAATATACGTATTGGATAGTCGAGCTCCATATAGTTGTGTTAATCCAAAACTTAACACGATATCTGATAATAAGCCAGTTATATATGTGTTGAACAAGTGTGATTTGGTAGAAAAAAAAGACTTAAAAGGTTGGATAGATTATTTTACAACAGATAAAAGTCTAGCAATAGCGATAAATAGCACCAGTTCGGGTTCGTCAAAGCAGATAGTGGGCTTAATTAGAAAATTACTTGACAATAAAATACAAAAAAATAAAGCAAAAAACATCACAATGCCAATGCGAGCAATGGTAGTTGGAGTACCTAATTGTGGTAAAAGTACATTGGTAAATAATTTGTGTAATAAATCAAAAACAATCACTGGTAATAAAGCAGGTGTGACAAGAGGAAAACAATGGGTAACGCTTGATAATGGTATAGAGGTATTAGACACCCCTGGGACTTTATGGCCAAGTTTTAGTGAGGTGGAAGTTGCTAATAATCTTGCTTTTATTGGCTCAATAAAAGACGACGTTGTAGACTTGAATGAATTGGCATTTAGCCTAATTAAAAAATTATTGACAATAGATAATAAAATATTAACCGAAAGATACAAAATTGAAATTAATAAAAATGATGAAATAATAGAAATATTTGATAAAATTTGTCAAAGTAGAAAATGCGTTTTGAAAGGTAATGAACCTGATTATGACAGATGTAGTAGAATTATAATTGATGATTTTAGAAAAGGTAGAATGGGGAAAATTATTTTAGACGATGTTAGATTACG
>CALVZT010000055.1 GCA_944372595.1 uncultured Clostridia bacterium | reverse complement strand
TTACAAATGCTACTAATAATGGGTTGGTTAGCAAAATTGGTAATGTTTCGGTATTTGTTCCAGCAAGTCAAGTATCTTCACATAGAACTGATATAAGAAAATATGTAGGGGAAAAGGTTAATGTTCAAATATTAGAAATTGATCTTTCTACCAATAAAATTATTGCTTCCATTCGAGCATACGAAAAGCAAGAACGTTTAACAAAAGAGAAAGCATTTTGGGATTCTATATACGAAGGCAAAATTGTAAAGGGAATGGTTAGCCATTTTACTGATTTTGGAGCATTTATTAAAATAAATGATTTTGATTGTCTATTGCATAATAGCGAAGCTTCGTATGAATCAAGCAAAAAAGCAAGTGAGATATTAGAACTTAATAAGGAATATGAATTTAAAGTAATCAAAGTTGACAAAGAGAATAAAAAAGTTGCTTTAAGTCTAAAAGCATTACAAGAAAATCCTTTAATTGAAAAATACAAAAAATATTCAATAGGTGATATAGTAGAGGCAAAAGTTAAAAAAATATTACCTTTTGGGGCAATTTTAACTATAGAAGACGGTGTCGATGGTATGCTTCACATAAAAGAAGCAAGTGCTTTTTATATAAAAAATATATATGAAGTAGCCAAAGTAGGTGAAATATTAAAAGTTAAAATTATTGAATGCATCCCAGAAAAAATGAAAATATCTTTTAGTTTGAAAGCTTTACAAATGGACGAACTATCTGGCTACATTGTTGATTAATGCATAAATATTAATATTCCTGAATATATATACAAATTTATAAAATAGATGCTGACAAGCATCTATTGTGTGCTGATGTGGCTCAGTTGGTAGAGCAATGCATTCGTAATGCGTAGGTCGTGGGTTCGAGTCCCACCATCAGCTCCAACATATTATAGGGGTGATAACATGCATATAACTCGATTAAATAGTAGTTGGATAGAAAAAATGTCCAACCTTGCTATTAGTGTATTTGATAAACAAGAATCTGTATATTATCAGGATAAAAAGTTTTATGATGGGATTGTTTCTTTTTTAAATAATTGTAGTATAAAAAATATGTTAATACAATTTTTAAACAATAAAATCATTACATTTGGTGCCATAGATAATAATAACTTGATCGGATTTATTTCATTTAATAATGAAGGGAAAATTAAATATTTTTATGTTTTGGAAGAATATCAAAATAAGGGCATTGGTAGAAAATTATTAAATTCGTTATTTACATATTTAAATACTGAACAAATTCTAATTGACAAATTGTCCGCCGAATCTACTCATTATGCTGTTGATATATTTAAAAAATTAGGCTTTAAGCAGGTTGGTAGCGAGAAAATAAATAGTTTTGGTATTATATATATACCTTTTATTTATAAAATTTCTGCATAAAAATTCAATTATTATTATTTAAAAAAAACTTGACAAATTATTTATTATTGATATACTTAATAAAGTATTTGATTTTGGTCGTTGAACGACTATGAGAAAGGAGACATCAATATGGCTAAATGTGAGATATGTGGAAAATGTAATCATAGAGCAAGCAAACTTAGTTATAGAAGTTCACAATTAACTAAGAGGACATTAACAACTCAACATTCAAATGTTCAAAAAGTTACTATTATGGTTGATGGGGTACCAACTAAAAAGAACATCTGCACAAAATGCTTAAAATCTAAAGACATAGTAAGAGCATAATTTTAAATAATAAAACATCTTGACGATCTCTGTTATAGGAGGTCGTTTTTTATTCAACTTGAATAAATGAATATTTTTATTATTATTGATTTGACAAAAAAAAATATACAAAATATACTTAACTTGATGAAATTAAAAAATACTTAATTCATGTCTAAGGAGATAAATTTCGTATGAGATGTAGTGAGTGTGGAAAAACAATTAGACAAAAATTAAGAGTATGTCCAGTTTGTGGCGCCAAAGTTGATGATACGTCAAATATTGAAGAAAAAAATAATACTGTTTATGAATTATATGAAAATAGGCAAGAGTATTCATTAACATTTTATTTGGGATTGGCTTTTTTTGTAGTAAGTATTGTATTCTTCTCATTAATATTCATTCTTGCTCCCAAAGCTATTAATAATTTTGAAATTGATGGAGAAGGCCCGTTAATGATTGTTGTTTTGTTTCCTTATATATCTTGGGCTTTAATTCCTTATATAACTTTTGCAATAAGTAACATTTTTTGTAATATATTTAGTATTCGTTCGTTCAACTTAAGTTATAGAGTTACTTCCATAATTTTTTTAATTTTGCAAGTTATTGCTATTATAATTTTATTAATATATTTTTTGTATCCATTTTCGAGGTGAAGATATGCGTGGTAAATTAATAGTAATTGAAGGAACTGATTGTTCAGGAAAAGAAACTCAATCTAATAGGTTGTACAATGCATTAAATCAAATGGGCGTAAAAACTGTTAAAATGCAATTTCCTATGTATGATACTCCAACTGGCAAAATTGTTGGCGGACCATATTTGGGTAAATCTTACATCTGTGAAGGGTATTTTCCAGAGGGAGCAGCAAACGTTGATCCTAAAGTTGCAGCACTGTATTATACTGCCGATAGAAAATACAATATTGGGAAAATTGAGGAACAACTCAATAAAGGTGTGAATGTAATTTTAGATAGATATGTCGAAAGTAATATGGCTCACCAGGCGGGTAAGATAAAAGACGAGATTGAACAAAACGAAATGTTTAACTGGTTAGACAGGCTGGAATATGATTTTTTGGAATTACCAAGACCAGATATGAGGATATTTTTATATATGCCTTATGAGTTTGCTAAAATTCTAAGAGAAGGTCGTGATGAAAAACCTGACCAACAAGAATCTTCCGAAGAACATTTAAGATGTGCCGAAAAAGCATTCCTAAAATTAGCAAAAAAATATTATTATGACACTATTGAATGTGTAGAAAATAATCAAATAAAGTCCATAGATAGAATTTCAGATGAAATATTAAAACTAGTTTTAGAGTCTTATTATTTGACATGTCAAATTAATATCGATGGTGAAGGAGATAAAAAATAATGGCAAAGACTGTATTAATCACGGGGTCCAGTAGAGGAATTGGTAGAGAAACTGCTATTGTTTTTGCACGTAATGGATATAATGTTGTTATAAATTATGTTAAAAGCAAAAAAGCGGCCGAAGAACTTAAAAAAGAATTGCAAACAAAATTTAAAGTTGATGCCATTGCTATACAAGCAGATGTAAGTAAAGAAGCAGATGTTGTTGCTATGGTAAAAAAAGCATTTGCTAAATTTAAAACAATTGATGTTCTTGTAAACAACGCTGGAATATGCGAGACAAAAGAATTTTTTGAAAAAACAGCTGAAGATTTTGAAAATACATTTAGAGTTAATTTATTAAGTGCATTTTTGGTAAGTAAATACATTGCACCATCAATGATAAAAAACAAATACGGCAAAATAGTTAATGTGTCATCTAATAATGCTTTTCAATGCTATGATCCTGTAACTGCTGATTACGACATATCCAAAGCTGGACTTAATCTATTAACACGTATTATGGCAAAGGAGTTTGCGCCTTACGTAAATGTAAATGCAGTCGCTCCAGGTTGGGTTAAAACGGATATGTGTAAAGATTTTCCTGAAGAATTTATAAAAGAAGAATGTAAGGGAATATTAAAATCAAGGTTTGGTGATACAAAAGATATTGCTGAATTAATATATTTCCTTGGAAGTGATAAAGCTGATTATATTACCGGAGAAATTTATAGAATTGATGGCGGCATGTAATATAAATGTTTAAAAACACTATAATTGTAAAAAATAAATAAAAGGGGAAAAGTATGAAAAAGGTAAATGTTGTACAATATGGATGTGGCAAGATGAGCGTATTTACTATGCGCTACGTTTTAGAAAAAGGGGGAAAGATTGTCGGAGCATTTGATATCAATGAATCAATCATTGGCAAAGATATTTCATCTATTATTGGTGGAAAAGAACAAAAAGTAAAAGTTCAAGACGCAAAAAGTTTTGATGAGTTCTTAAAAACTCATAAAGTTGATATCGTTATAGTTACAACAATGAGTTTAATTGCTGATGTTCACGATGCTTTATTAATTTGTGCCAAAAATGGTGTTAATGCCATCACTACATGCGAAGAAGCATTCTATCCTCAAAATAGTAATCCAACAATCTTTAATGAAATTGATAAATTGGCAAAGCAAAATAAATGTACTATTTGTGGTTCTGGTTATCAAGATGTTTTCTGGGGTAATTTAATTACAATTTTGGCAGGAGCTACCCAAAAAATTATTAAAATAGTTGGTAGTAGTAGTTATAATGTAGAAGATTATGGTATTGCATTAGCAAAAGCCCATGGTGCTGGACTAAGCCTTGATGAGTTTGACAAACAGGTTGCCTCTGCTGATAATATATCTCAAAAAAAGAGAGAAAAACTTATTAATGCTGGTAATTTTATGCCAAGTTATATGTGGAATGTTAACGGATGGTTATGTTCACAATTGGGCTTGACTATTAAAAATCAAACTCAAAAATGTGTACCTCAAATTGCAAAAACAAAAATTAAAAGTTCTACATTAAAAATGGAAATTCCAAAAGGTTATGCAACAGGAATGAGTGCGGTAGTAACTACTGAAACAAAAGAAGGAATTACCATTGAAAGTGAATGTATTGGAAAAGTATATTCAAAAGACGAATTCGATTGCAACAATTGGACTGTCGTTGGAGAACCAAATACGCAAATTATTGTAAATCGCCCAGCAACAGTTGAATTGACATGTGCAACTATTGTTAATAGAATACCTGATGTTATTGCAGCTCCAAGTGGTTATTATACTACCGAAAAGATGCCTGCTAATAAATTTAGATTAAACATATAATACCCAATTTATATAAAGAAATTTATTAATTTTGTGCCAAGAAATAACTTTGGCACATTTTTTTTGTAATTATACTTTATCAATTAATTTGGAGCATAATTGGTATAATTGAATAAAAAATTACCTTGATTTTTTTCATTAAAATTATTATTTTTTTTATAAAATTTTATATAAAATTGTTGACAACAAATATAATTTATTGTATCATAACAAAGTCAACAGCGACATCGGGGTGTAGCGCAGTTGGTAGCGCACGTGGTTTGGGACCATGGGGCCGGGAGTTCGAGTCTCTTCACCCCGACCAT
>CALVZT010000054.1 GCA_944372595.1 uncultured Clostridia bacterium | reverse complement strand
AAATACAAAGATAATTTAATAAAAAAAATAAAAAAGTTATAAAAATCATAATAAAAATCATAAACAAACAGATAAATTGCAAATTAATAGAAAAAAATAAAATATTTATAACATTTTTATTAGAATCTTAATATATGTAAAGAAATAATTAAAAACATACAAAAAATTAAGTTGTTGAGATTTAAACATATTATAAAAAATAAAAATTATAAATATTTCTATAATAGTAAATAAAATAAAAAAAGAACCCGACTAAAAAGTCGGATTATAAATTATTCTAAACAAATTTGATGTATTAAATTATTAATATTATAATTATTTGTTGTAATTTTTTCATCAAAGTTAATTATAAATGAAGAACTGGCATCTGGATTATTTTCTTCATTTCTATCTCTGATACTATCGACTAGCCCTTGCATATTATCAGCGATAAAGTTTTGTGTTAGATTATCAACCCATTTGTATACTTTGCCAGAAATTTTTGATTCGGTACACACATCGTTAACGTAGGTATTAACCGATGGTATATATGATAATAAAGAAATTACAATAAATACAAAGGCAACATATAAAAATCCTTTTGCTGCACCAAGAACAAAACCTAACGTTTTATCCAAAGCACCAATAAATTTGTATTCTGTTAATTTTGCAAATAATTTTTGTATTAGCCACAATATTAATCTGATTAATATAAATCCAACGATAACTGCGATTGCTATTGTTACTAAATGTCCAAAAATACTACCAAGCACTCCACCAACACTTTCACCCGCCTCAATTGTTTGTCCTTTGAGAGTTTTGTTTATAATTAATCTTAATGGTGAACTTACCTCACTAATTTCCTTTATTTGTTCGGAAACTTGTGCTCCGTCAATTGCTGTTTCTTGAATTTGTTCAAAATATGGATCAATTCCGTAAAATGCATTTGCTATTTTTGTTGAGAAGAAAACACTTGCACCAAATATTTTATCAATAAGTGATGCTATTGGTTTTGCTGCGAGTATTGCTAAAACTAACGAAGCAAATGTTCCTATCATTGATACAGCCGACTTTGTAAATCCTATATAAAGTCCGATTACAGCAAATATTACAAGTACAGCTATAAAAACAATATCAATTATTATAGCAACAGCCATAATTCATCCTCCAAATACATAAATATATTTTGTTAGATTTAGTATAACATATTATTTTTGCTTTGTCATTACCTTTTTTTATAAATTATAAAATTGTTTATTTAGGTTGCTTTTTACAAAAATTGCGTAAAAATATTCAATAATATTTGGTTAAAAAGTTATAATATGATAAAATACTTAATACATAGGCGGACTTTTAATTATATGGAGGAAAAAAAGTTGAAAAAATTTAGACCATTATTAATTGCTTTGATATTATTTATATTTGTTCTTGTTTTGTTCTATGTAACTGATCAAACGGGAAAAGGTCAAAAAATCAGTATTGATCCAGGAGTTTATGAATTAATAGATTCAAATAAGGTTGCTAGAATACATCTTAGTGGTGGACAAGGAAAAATTTTATTAAAAGATAGCGACATCAACGAAGGCGCTTTTCCTTCGCGTGCCGATTACTATTTTACTTATGGATCAACTTCTGATCTTGATGTTTTGAGTGAATATATACGGGAGTGGAATAGTACACATGGTACAAACGACAAAATAGACTACGATTCTCAAGTGGCGGAAGCATCTTTTATTGAAAAAGCGATGCCATATATCAGCATAATAATCTTGCTTGTTTTTGGATATTTCTTATTAAAGACCATTCTTGGTGCAAATTCAAAAAATTTAAGTTTTGGCAAAACAAAAGCACGTATGGCACAAAATATCAAGGTAACATTTAATGATGTTGCTGGTATAGATGAAGAAAAGGAAGAATTGCAAGAAGTCGTTGAATTTTTAAAAAATCCACAAAAATTTACCGAACTTGGCGCCAAGATTCCCAAAGGAATATTACTTGTTGGTCAACCAGGAACGGGTAAAACACTACTTGCAAAGGCTATTGCGGGGGAGAGTAATGTACCATTCTTCTCAATAAGTGGCTCAGACTTTGTCGAAATGTTTGTCGGCGTTGGTGCGTCGCGTGTAAGAGATTTGTTTGATCAGGCGAAAAAGAATAGTCCTTGTATTGTATTTATTGACGAAATTGATGCCGTCGGTCGTCAACGTGGTGCTGGCCTTGGTGGAGGAAACGACGAAAGAGAACAAACGCTTAATCAATTACTAGTACAAATGGATGGCTTTGAACCAAACGAAGGAATTATAGTTATAGCAGCAACTAATAGAAGTGATGTATTGGACCCAGCATTATTAAGACCTGGAAGATTTGACAGACAAATATATGTTAATCCACCTGATGTTAAAGGCAGAGAAAAAATTATTGCTGTTCATGCTAAAAATAAACCACTTGACAGCACAGTGAATTTTGAACAATTAGCAAGGCTAACAAGTGGATTTACTGGTGCTGATATTGAAAACTTGTTAAACGAAGCGGCAATATATGCAGCCAAAAAAGGCAAGAAAAAAATAACGATGACCGATATAACCGAAGGTATTAATAAAGTACTTATGGGACCACAAAAGCGTAGTAGAATTATTACCGAGGCGGACAAAAAAATAACAGCATTCCACGAATCAGGTCACGCTATTGTTGGTAAGTTATTAAAAAATTGTGACAATGTACAAGAAGTATCAATAATTCCTCGTGGAGCAGCCGCAGGTTATACTATAAGTAGGCCAGAAAACGATGATAATCATATGACTTATAATAAGTTGAATGATATGATTGCAATGATGTTGGCAGGTCGTGTTGCAGAAGAATTAGTGTTAAAAGACATATCGACAGGTGCTCAAAATGATATTGAAAGAGCTACAAAAATTGCAACAAAAATGGTTACTTGCTGGGGAATGAGCAAAGAACTTGGTACGGTTAATTTAGGAACAAGTTCAGAGATATTTGTGGGTAGAGACTATCAAACACAAAAGTTGTATAGTGAAGCCACCGCAAGCAAAATTGATAACGAAGTAAAAGCAATTATAGAGACAAATTATCAAAGGGCAAAAGAGTTATTAAAGAAAAATTTAGCCAAATTAAATGTAATGGCCAATGTTTTAATTAGCCGTGAAACAATATATTCCAACGAAGTTGATATGATTATGAAGGGCAAAAAAGAAAAAGAAATCATAGAAGAAATGGATAAATTGGCAGAAAAAAATAAAAGACAAAACGAATTAGATGTTGCTCAATCAGAACTTGAAAGAACCAAAAAAGAACAAGGTGTAAGGTTAAAAACAGCAGAGGCGTTAAAAGCCGCTGGGGTTATCAGCGAAGAAGAATTTGAGAAAGTAAAATCCGAGACGCAAAAGTTGATTGATGATGCTCAAAAGAAGTATGATGAAGTAGTTTCTAAGAATACAATTAAAGAAGTTACTAATAACACAAAATTGGTAGAAAAACCACAGAGCGATAATAAAGAAACTACTAATAAAAAAACACATACGACTAGAACAAAAACAGAATCAAAAATTCCTTCTGATAAAAAGCAAACAGCAGCAAGAAAAACACCAACAACACGAATATCAAAGGAGATTAGTGAAGATAAAGGCAACGAAGAAAAAAAGGAAACAAACAAAGAAAATAAAGAAACAAACAAAGAAAATAAAGAATAAAAAAAACCACATTCTTGTGGTTTTTTTATTCAATTATATTTTTAACTTTATGTACTCGGTAAGCATTTGACATAAAAAGTACAAATTGTATAAAACAACTAATTGTTATAATTATTAATGCGATGCCACCAAAATTAATTAATGCATCTATTTTTTCTAGGGATAAGATTGATAAAACAATTAATACAATATATGCTAGAAACATTGCTATGTTAATTATAGATGCTATAAAAAACCAAATCTTTTGTAAAGTCATAAGGAAGGTTCTTCTAACAATTGGAATGTATGATAATACGCATAAAAATATTGTAATTATACTTACGAAGAAAATTGCTAAACTGCCAAAATATAAGATATATACCAATGCTTTGACTTTTGTGATTGAATACAATATATTAGGAAAACTCTCGGCATATTTATTGCTCAAAAGTAAGGTAATGAGATTTTGTCCATCAATATATTCGATATCTTTTGCAAAGGGGATGAAGAAAGACACTGTAATAGCTACGGCAAAGATAAGTATTAATGTATTATAAATTATAGAATAGCCCTTGTCTTGTTTTACTTTTTTTTGTTTACTTTTTTCAATCTTTACCTTTGATTTATTCTCACGAATTTTTTTGCTTTCTTTGTTAATATCATCGTGTAGTTCCTTGGTTGTGTATAGGCTACTAGGGGCAACATTATAGTATGATGCAAGTCGATTGGCTTCGTCGACAGTTGGTTGTTTGATACCAAACTCAAAACTACGAATATCGTCTTCTGAAATTCCCGTTTGTTGACTTACGTCTTTTAATTCGCATTGTTTTGCTTTCCTTAGCGCTATTAAATTACTACCTAAAATACTTCCCATGACTGTTCCTTTTTTATTTAAAAGTTAACTATATTAATTTTAATAAGATAATTAAATATTGTCAATTATTATGGTTTAATTAATTGCCGATTATTGTCATAATAGTTTTAGGATGTGCAATAATATTTATAATTTGACACGATAGAAAAAACAATATATACTATTAAAAGGAGGCAAAAATGCTAAGATTTAGACCTTTTAAATGGATTATAAGAATTGCACTAATTGGTGTTTTAATATGGCTATTTGTCACCTTTGCATTGTAAAAGGATATTAATATATGGCTAAAAAAAGATTAAAAATATTTTTAATTACCCTATTTATTGTTGTATTAATTATCGTCATAATACCTCTTGGGGGTTATTTAATATTAAAATTTGGATTTGATATAGATGTAATTGCAATTAATAAACAAATTAAAATTTTAAGCAAAGAAGTGGATGAAAGTTCTCTTATTGCCTTATATGGTGAAGAAGATGAAGATTCTTTATTGTTAAAACTTAAAAGTGCCGGATTTGGTGATAGATTAAATAATAATGTAGAAAATGTTTTTTTAATAGCAGAAGATAATAAAGAAAATATTACCCTTACTAGTGATTTAATTTTAAATGAAAAAGAGTTGGCGTGCTTATTAGATAGTTACATTAATTATATTTTGACCACAGCAACTGAAA
>CALVZT010000053.1 GCA_944372595.1 uncultured Clostridia bacterium | reverse complement strand
AATTGATTATCTTTCATAAAAAACTCCTCTGTATGCTTTACGAAATCTTGTAAGTATAAGTAATTTTCTTTATCAACCAAATCACTTTCTTTTACTTTTTTTAATATGCCTAATAAATCCTCATATAATAATTCAATAAAATTTGTGTTTGAAGATTTTGATTTGTTAAAACCTGGTTTTAAATAAATAAACTTAACAGGCACTTTACTTGTATTTAATGATTTGATTTGATTTTCATAATCCAATGTTTGATTTTCTTTTGATTCATATGCCCAAATTTTGTTTTCAATAACAAGCCAAAAGTTAGAATATTTTATTATTATATCCAATCTGTTGTCTTGAGAAATTTGTTCTTCCGTTTGTATGTTTTCAAATGTTCCATTTTCTAATAAATCAACAAAATCAACAGATTCATTCTTGGAAGTGAATGTTAAAATTTGTTTTAATATTTCTCGAGTTGTGTTTCTTTCATCTAAAAAATATGATAAATATTTTGAAACCAAGACTTCATTATATGATTTGTCTAAAATTTGCAAAAAAGTTTTTGGAGCTTTTTTAATTTCCAAAACGTTTAATTTTTCTTGTAGATCTTTATAATCAATTATCATAAAAATATCCTTTAAACAAATATCTTTATTTATTATACCAAAAAATAATCATAAATGTAGGTATATTAGAAAAAACATCATTAGTAGCAAGCATTCCAATAAAAAATCCATCGAACAACATCCATATAAGTGCAAATGGCAACATAGTTAGCACCTTAGACCAAATAAAAGCTGACCTTTTAGGTTTTTCCCTCCAAAGAATTTCTTCATCTTTGTCGATAAAATCATCTATATTATTTATTCTCATCTCGTCAGTTATAAAATTTTTTTCATTATACCTTGCCATAATAATTCCTTTTTATAAATTTCTTAATTTTTCGCCCACCTTATACAACATATTATTATATCGCTTGTATACATATAAAAATTTTTATATTGGTTTTGATGATGTGAAATTAATGTTATATTCAATATATTATACATTATATTTTAAATAAACACAAATTAAAAAGTGATATTAAAATTTTAAAGCTTGTATACAAATATTTTTTAAATGGTTGACTTTTTTTAAATAAAAAACTTATAATTACTTATAAATTACAAGATAATTAATAGAAACATTTATAAACTATTAATTAAACCCAAACAAAAATTACAGTATATATTTTTATTTACATTATAGGAGATAAGTATGAAAAGAATTGTAACAAGCGAATCTGTAAATATCGGGCATCCCGATAAAACCTGTGACTATCTAGCAGATGCTTTTTTGGACAGCGCACTAGAACAAGATGCATATAGTCAAATGGCCGTTGAATGTGCCATAAAAAATGATAAATTGTTTATTTACGGAGAAACCACTACTAAGGCTCATGTTGATTATGATAAAATTGCCCAAAACTTTTTACAAAAAATGGGATATCAAAAGAAATTTAAAATAATTAAAGAGATAAGTCAACAAAGTCCTGACATAAATCAAGCAGTGGTTAAAGATAAATTTTGTGCTAATGATCAAGGTATGATGTATGGATATGCTACAAAAGAAACGTCCGAATATATGCCTCTTCCTATTACTGTTGCCCATAAAATTATGAAACAATATGAAGATTTTCGAAAGACAACTAATATTTATTTTTCGGATGCTAAATGCCAAGTTTCTGTTTGCTATGATGATAAAAAACCAATAAAATTTGATACCATTGTTACTAGTGTTTCACATTCCGAAAAATTATCAAACAAAGAAATATATGATACAATTCTAAATAAAGTTATTATGCCAATCTTACAACAATATCCCAAACTTTTGAGCAAAGAAACAAAATTTCTTATTAATCCTAGTGGCAAGTTTACTATATGGGGCAGTTTTGCCGATAGTGGTTGTGTTGGAAGAAAAATTGTCGTTGATACTTATGGTGGTATTGGTAGAGTTGGAGGTGGTTGTTTTAGTTCAAAAAATGCAACCAAAGTAGATCGTTCCGGAGCATATTATGCACGATACGTAGCAAAAAACGTTGTTATGTACGATTTAGCTGAAGAATGCGAAATACAGGTTAGTTATGCAATTGGATTAGAATCTCCTGTATCAATATGTGTAGAGTGTTTTGGAACAAACAAAAAACCTATGAAAACAATTGAAAATTTTATTAAGAAGAATTTTGATTTCAGATTAGACAACATAATAAATGAACTTGATTTATTAAAACCAATTTATAAACAAACTGCATGCTATGGTCATTTTGGAAGAAATGAATTTCCTTGGGAAAAGAAAAAATTAAACATTAAACTATAAAAAATATCAAATATAAAAATTTTTACTGCCTATTAAACAATTAATTACTATAAGTAAAATTTGTATATAAAATAAAAAACGATTTAAACAATCGTTTTTTTTGGTGTGAGTGGGCAGATTCGAACTGCCGGCGTTTCGCTTAGGAGGCGAACCCTCTATCCTACTGAGGTACACCCACATAAATGTTATTTTTATCTATAAATAGATTGTTAACAGATGCATTTTATTAAAATTATTTGTAGGCATATTTTTAATAAACTTATATAGAAGAATAAAAAAATACACCTATCTTCTTGGATAGATGTATTATAACATAAACATTTGTGTTATGCAATTAGTTGTTAATGTATATAAAAAATTATTTACTACATAATTATATTAATTTAAATTGTAGAGTCGCAGGATTATGATCTGAATATTCAAAATCAGTATCTATGTTCTCGATTTTAACAATCTGTACGTTATCTGATACGATAAATCCATCAACAACAACTGTATAATTAACCCCTTTTTCATACGGCATATCTGTTGATCTACATGTTGGGCAATTGATTGCAGTTGCAAATTTATAATGTTCTGCCAAATCAGTATCATCTAATTGGAATACCCATTCAGGAACTTTTTGCTCTGTTTGATATAAATTAATGCTATTTGCAATATCGTGATTAAAATCCCCTCCCGCTATTACATAATTACCTTTACTATATTCCTCTATTAATACTTGATTGAGCATTGCAAGTTGTTGTTGCCTGATTGTGCCACCTTCATCATAGGCGCTCATGTGTAAATTAATCAACACCAATTCTTTGTCGCTACCATCTATTTTTAATCTATTTACAACAAAACATCTATCAAGGTCAAAAAATTTAGATAGGCCTGTTGCAACTGGAAAAGACCTTCTTGTTGCACTGTTTATTTGATATTTTGATAAAGTTAATTGACCTGCTTCAACAGAACCATGTGGATTAAATATTGGATAGAACAAATATGCACTATGAAAATTATAAGCAAAATCATATCCCATATCAAAAGAATTTACTATCATATCCATTTGATTTACTTTATAACTGCGTGTCGCCTTTGTATCAACTTCTTGGACAAATACAAAATCAGCATCAACATCTTTTAATATTTCTATCGCACCATTTGTGTTGTCTAAAACTGTTTGTTTATCCTTTGCACGGCTTCCGCTACCACTCACCTTGGTCCCATCCAACATTTCGCCTTTATCCATAAAGAAATCAAATTCATGTGTATATGCACCAAATCCAATATTATATGTTGCAATTGTGTAGTTGGTATTAAGTGTAATTATCTGACTCTTGTTGTTTTTAATTTCTAAATCCAAATTGTCTTCTATGCGATAATATTGGATTAGCATATAAACTACATAAATGCCAACTGCTAGTATTAGTGCTAAGATTATACCTAGAAGCGTCCATGCCGTTACTTTAAATACTTTTTTCATATTCATCCTCCGCAAATAATAAAAAACTTTTTACTAATGTGGCTACATATGATATACTACTTTTAATATAACATATTTTGTTTGTATTCAAAAATAATTGGAGGCAAAAATGAGAAAATTTGAAATAGTAAAAAAAGAAATGAGAAAATATCCAGAAGCAAATATAAAAATGCCTAATAGGGCAACCAAAAACTCAGCAGGATACGATTTATACTCTCCAATAGAAACCACAATTGCTCCAAACGAAACAAAATTAATATTTACTGATATCAAAGCCAAATTTGGCAAAAACGAAGTATTGTTAGTAATGGTAACAAGTGGTATGGGCAAACGCGGACTTATTGCTGCAAACGGTGTTGGAGTCATAGATAGCGACTACTACAATAATGAAAACAACGATGGCAATATAGGTATTATGTTACATAACTTTTCTTCTAATGAGTATCAAATAAAAGCTGGCGATAAGATTGGACAATGTATATTTACAAACTTTTTAACAACCGATAATGAAGACACGATTTCTGCAAAACGAATTGGGGGCTTTGGTAGCACGGTAAAAAAATAATTTTTTTGTATAATACCTTAATTGTATAAGCAAAGCACATTAAATATTCGACAATAAAAAAAGACACCTAAACGGTGTCATTTTTTATAATTATTTCTTCTTTGGTGCTTTACCGCATTTAAGTCCAAGGATACCAGCAACAAGACCAATTATGGTGATATAGAATGCACCAAAACTTGGGAAGTAAAGTGAAGACATAGAGGCAATACCAAAATCAACAGATGTTGCAGTAGCGATTGTACCTAAAATACTAAATACTAGTACAAGAATTGATACAACGATTAAAACAATACCGGCGATTTTTGCAACCAAATCAATTGCTTTGTGTTTTAAGAACAATTGTAGGACTGCTGCTACGATAATGATACCTGCAAGTATTACTGCAATAATTACCATAACTTCTGCTATCTTAAACCAAGTAAATTCTTCCGCAGATGTTTTTGACAACATGTCAGCCCAGTCTGCCCAAGAAATACCAGTGGTTTCAGATTCGCCACCCCCAGAGATTATAAATGCAACGTAGTCAAAAGCAAAAACAATAAATGTTAATGCACTAAATATCATTGCAAATATTCTTAGTGCTAATGATTTTCCTTTCATACTTATCCCCCTTATTAGATTATATTATAATATTAGACTAAAAAATGCTATATGTCAAACAAATAAAAGAATTTTTTGTTCGTTAAACATTTTTTATCATATATTTAGTTATATGTAATTCACTTAAAAATACTTGGAGAAATCCATTAAAGAGTGTATACTTAAATTGATAAAGAAAAATTATGGAGGATTATATGAGTTTATTTGATAAAGTTAACTTACCATATACAATTGTAGGTATTATTCTAATTGTCTTTT
>CALVZT010000052.1 GCA_944372595.1 uncultured Clostridia bacterium | reverse complement strand
TTTTCTTTTTGAAAAAGTCCAAGTGCGGTAGTAATTACCGTCAAAATACCAATTATTTGTGCAATCCAAAAATAGTTCATTTTTTATCCTCTTATGTTGATATAATACCATAAAAAAATTTTTTAGTATATGATTTAAAGTAAATTAACAAACATTATTCTTAAACTTGTAAATATATCAACTATTTGCTATAATTACTGCAAGAGAGTAAATTATGAAAACAAAAGATAATCAAAAACAACCCCGATTAAATATATGGTCTTATCTACGTCACTACAAAGGACCTATATTTTTATATATAATTGCAAGTTTAATTGCTGCCGCAGCAAGTGTTGTAAATACTATATATTTGGCAAATTTGATTGAGATTATTACAAAGCCTAATTTTTTGATGCCAGCTATTTATTGCCTGCTTATTGTAATAGGAATATCAATATTTCAACGCATTTGTTGGTACCTTACCAATGTGATTTATTATAAATATTCTAACAAAATTATGATGGATTTAAATATGGACCTCTCAAAGCAAGCATTTAAACTTAATTCAAAAACTTTTAACGATCATAATACCGGCAGTTTTGTTCAAAGAATAATAGAAGACCCCGCTACAATCGTGGATAATTTAGCAACAATAATAGACGTTGTTGCCGATATTATAACTGGAATAGTTATATTGGGGTATATCACTTTCCTTAATATATGGGTATCGTTATGCTTAATCGCAATAATAATAGTTGCAGCATTAATTGAAAATAAAAGATTAAAAGTGTATAGAAAAAATCGTCTAATAATAAAAGAAAAAAATGATAAATTACATTCTCTTACTACCGAAATTGTTAGAAGCGAAAAAGATATAAAATCATTAGGTCTTGAAACAAAATTATATGAAGTTTCCAAAAATTATTACGAAGATTATCGCTCAACCCGCTACAAAACAGATTTGAAAGATGTTAACTTGTGGTCATCAAGAAATTTCATAATAGGAGTAGGTACATTATTAATACTGATTCTTGGAATATGGCTACTTGACAAGGGACTAATGACACTGGCAGCATTTATGATACTCTACTCTAACCGAGATTCTTTATGGTCTGTAATAAGGGGGCTTGGCAACATATCTAATATATTAGTTCGAATCAACGTCTGCCATAATAGAATGTTTTCTTTGTTTGACGAAAATGAATACGTTACTGAGAAATTTGGCAACAAACATTTTGACAAACTAAATGGTATAATTGAATTCAAAAATGTTTCTTTTACATATAAGGAATATGACTACAAAGAATCAAAAAACAAAAAAGACAAAAACAAAAAATTAAAAATCCTTAAATCAAAAAATACAATTTTTAAAAAACTTTCGTTTACCATTGAGCCTAATAAAACTGTTGCTTTTGTTGGAAAAAGTGGTAGTGGCAAATCAACAATTCTTAACCTATTAAGCAAAATGTATGAAGCAGATTCTGGCAAAATATTAATAGATGGCCACGATATAAGAACATTAGATAAGCAAACATTAAGAAGCACAATATCCCTTGTTAATCAATTTCCATATATATTTGATATGACAATAAAAGAGAATTTATTGCTTGCCAAATTCGATGCCACTGACGAAGAAATAAATTACACAATTAAGCAATCAGCATTAAAAGAATTCATCGATACCCTACCTAATGGTATCAATACCAAAGTTGGCGAAAGCGGAATAAAACTTTCTGGTGGACAAAAACAAAGACTTGCAATAGCGAGGGCTTTACTTAGAAATTCAAGCATTTTGATATTTGATGAGAGCACGAGTTCTCTTGACAATTTTGCACAAAATGACATCAAAAAAACTATCGATAACCTTAAAGGCAGTAGTACAATAGTTATTGTTGCGCATAGGTTATCTACAATCAAAGATGTTGACAAAATTTTCTTCTTAGATAATGGTAAAATTATTGACGAAGGCACGTTTGAAGAATTATTTAATAGAAACGAAAAATTCAAAACTATGTTTCTTGCAGAAAATATATAAAGAGCATACGTTAAGCTCTTTTTTTATTTGAATCTTGACAAACAAATCAATATATGCTAACTTGATTTAAGGAGAAAAATAGCATGATTACTTTTGTTGAAAAATTAAAAAATTTTATTAATCAATATAGAAAAAACACAGCAACTTACAACGATGCTGTTTCATTTTGTGAAAATGTTGTATCCCATAATCCTTATATTAAATTTGTTAGAACACCACAAATAAAAATTAGTGACTATTTTTACAAAGACCCAAGTCTTTTTTTACCAACCGCAACATACAATTCTATGAGCAACACGCTTTACATTGAAAAAAGATTGTTAGAAAATTTTTTGAAAAAACAAGTTAGTCTAGGAGAAATGTTAAAAACATTAGGTAATTGTTTAGTACCTCTATATGAGTATCAAAACACAAAAAAGGTTTTTCCTAGAGATGCAAAATTAACCACATTAGATTCAATAACACAAAAAACAGCTTATCAAAAAGAGATAGAAGCAGCATTTATGGTGTTATCACAAAGTACCAATAATCCATATTTTTCAAAATATAAGAAAATGTCTTTGCATGAAAAAATTGATTATGCAAATGCAATTAGCCTTAGTAATTTCGCCTATAAAACTGCAAAAAATGATGGCCAAACCTTTGCTAAATATATGTTGTCCGAACTCAAAAAAGATAGTGAAATAAATGATAATGGATTAGTCTCTTTTATTAAAACAGAAATAGATAAAATATCCGAAATAGATTTTTTTACATTTCAAAAAGAGTTTTATAGTTTAATATATGACAAATTTAGCACTAATCCATATCAAACATTTTTAGATTTAGAAAAAATCATATATTATGTCGAAAATAGTGGCGGACTTCAAACTTACAAAGATCGCAAAGGAAAAGTAATTCAGGACCCATATAAAGCAAATTACTCTTATCATCAAGATATTTTAGATTTTCTTTTAACAAATTATTTAAAAGATGCAACTTATGATAAATTTAAACAATGTTTTGATTTTGTATGGGAAAATGGCGGTTACAAGTCACAAAGTAAAGTTATTGAATTGCTAATGCAAAGCGATCAAATATCTTCAAATAATATTGAAGACTTCAAAGTTCATTACTCATCATTACTAGTATCAAAAACATGTTGTACTGCCTTTATACAAAATGGACATTTTGAAATTTTAGATAACTTTGAGAGAAAATTTATATTCAATCAATATATAAAAAATAATCAATGGGAATATATAAATGCCTATTATGAATACATGATACAACACGAATCATCTTTCTCGCCGAATGATAGAGAAATGCTTATTCATTACATTGAAGACTGCACCCTTAAAAAAATTGATACGATAATTCAGGCCTCAAAAAATGGTGAGAAATTTTATTCCGAAGATTATAAACAGATGCAAAGGTTCTTGCAAACTTACAAATCAAACAATTCTATTCTTGAAAATATCAAAAAATTACCTATTCAATTACGCGTTAACCGATTATCTAATGAAAATAATAATACCCCAAAAGAAGAACGCTCTTCTTATATAAATGACACTTATGGTGAACAGCAACTAAAACTTACAAAAGAAGAAGCCAACGATTTGGCAACTCAGGAAGTATTAAATGAATTTTTTAGAAACACATAAAATCTTGTAGTTATACAAGATTTTTTATTTTATCAATATTATTATATCAGTTATTTAAAACATTTAAGCATAAATTATATATGCATAATTGAGATTAAATATAGTTTGTATAATGCTATAATTACAATTAATAAAAAAATATTTTAAATAATAGTACAATGACATTACAAAAAACATATATGTCTTTTATAAACAATATATTTTTAAAATATTAAAAACCATTATTAAAAGTTTTTTTAACAAAAAAACAGATTAACCAATCTGTTTTTTTATTAAGTTAAGTAATTAATAATGTTTTTCCTCGCAATAAACAAATAGATATTTTTTATTATTTTAATTCCTCTTTGTCAACACTTTCGCTTTTGCTAAATTTTTTCGCAACGGGCTGTTTCTTGTTAGCAGCATTAATTGTCTGATTTTCAACAACTTCCTTTGTTTGAGATTTTTCAAAAAAGACTTTAATAATGAAAACTGCAAAAGTAATTATTTTGGCAATATTTACCAAATCACTCAAATAAGAATATACTTCATATGCTGATGAAGAATAATAATGTGACCATAGTCCACCTATATAATTATATAGTCCTAACAATGCAGAAATTCCAGTAAAAATCAAGGTTAATATTAGTGCTAATTTTAGTGTTTTCTTCACTTCTTCATCTTCACTGTTTTTGTACCATACTACTCCACCAATTACAGCAAAAGCAATGGCACTTAAATACGCACATAGTAAAATAAAAATTTTTTTCCACATATTGTTCATTTTCAATCTCCTCCTAACTTATATGTTTTTATATAAAAAATTGTTAAATAATTTCATTAATAATATTGTATATCAAATAAAGATAAAAGAAAAGTATTTTACATTATTTCCAAAAATTAAATTTTTTTAGTTAAATATTTAGCTATTAATTTATTCAATAGAATTTTTTAATTACAAACTAATATTAAAAATCAAATAAAAAAACAGATGTTACCATCTGTCTTATTAATTACTTCTTTGTTGTTTTTGTGTTGGATTTTGACTTTTCTCTTTTAAAGCACATAAACCAATCAAGGCAATATTGGTCGTCACTTTTTGAATCCATTCTCTCTTTTGCAACCCCACAACTTCCAGCAGTCGGTATAATAACATCATCGCCTGGTCTCCAATCGGCAGGAGTTGCTACCCCGTCTTTGTCGGCTTTTTGCAAAGCAAGTATTATTCTCTTAATTTCGTCAAAGTTTCTACCTGTTGACAATGGGTAATACAAAATTGTTCTTATAATTGCATTTGGGTCAATAACAAATACCGCTCTTACTGCTTGAGTTGTTGATTGTCCTGGTTGAATCATTCCATAAGCTTTTGCTACATCCATTTTTATATCTTCAATTAATGGGAATGTAACATTAATGTTTTTCTTTCCATTCCATTCAAGTTCTTGAATTTTTCTAAGCCATGCAATGTGGGAATACAAAGAATCTACTGAAAGTCCTACAAGTTCAGTATTAAGGGCTTTGAATTCGTTAATCATCGAACCAAAAGTCATAAATTCCGTTGTACATACTGGGGTAAAGTCTGCTGGATGTGAAAAAAGTATTACCCATTTGCCAGAAAAATCTTCTGGAAAATTAATTTGTCCTTGTGTAGTTACTGCCTTAAATGCTGGTGCTTTATCACCTATTAAAGGCATTCTGTTTACTTGGTTTTCTAACATAAATACTCCCTTTTATATATTTTATATTTGCATTCATTTTGCAATATTTAATAAAACTTGTCAACTAATTTGACATCCTAATTTACAAAATAAAAATTGCCGTCCAAAGTTCAAACGACAATTGTTTGGCGGATAGACCAACAACCAATCCTAACACAAAAATATATTGGAGTTGGGTGTAATGAAATAACTTCTTTCTATAAAATTAATTAATAATATATTTAGTATAAGATTGTTTAT
>CALVZT010000051.1 GCA_944372595.1 uncultured Clostridia bacterium | reverse complement strand
ACATTAGCATATTCAGTTTTTGAGTAAAAATTTGTTGTTTTTTAAGTGGTAAAATTTGGCATTTTTTATCTTACCAAGGTGGTGCTCTACCGCTGAGCCACAGCAGCATAACTCCTATTGGGGAGTATAATTAATTAGAAATTTTTATTTAAAAATTTGTGTTGTAACCTTTGATAAATTAAACGAAAAATTAATTTCCCTTTAAAATATTAGAACTTTGTTATATATCTATACAACACATCAATCCACTCAGTCCTTGGATGAAACAAACCTTGTTTAGCCATTTGTTTGATTTCATATGCTGTAGCATACCTTATTTCCTCAACTTCATCTTCTTGAACAACAAAGTCAGATAACTTTAAGTCAATGTTATAAATAAAAAAGTCATAAAACTGATTTTCAAAAAAGTTGTCCGATACTATTACCATGTTTCTAAAACTAGTCATAAATCTAAAGTCTTTAACTTCGACAGCTTTGGGGAGCATATAACCAATTTCTTCCATTACTTCACTTGCCGCACATGCAACACTATCAAGTCCAAACGGCACGTGACCTGCAACAGATAAGTCCCAAAGTCCTGGAAACTTCTCTTTGTGTTTTGACCTTTTTTGTATTAATATTTTATTTTCATTATTAATGATAGCGACTATTATTGCTCTATGCCAAAGTCCATTTTGATGTATTTCTTGTCTAGTTTTGGGTATGCCAGTACCTACACCATTCTCGTTTAAAATTTCTAAAAGTTCAGTACCCCCCCCATTTTTATTACCTCCGTTTCTAATACTTTTATAAGTATATCAAATCATCATTATTTGTCAAATGTTTTATAATTTATTATATTACCAATATGTCATTATGCACTATTAATTATCTTATATTGTAAATATAAATTAATAAATTTAGTGTATTAAAGTTTATACATAACTCTTCTTTATTCGTGCTTTTTAGACAAAATTCTCGCCTTATATTGTTTAACAAATTTATACAAAAAATATATAATATATACATCTTTAAACAAGATATTTAGGGGGATAAAAATAAATATTAAAAGGCAAAAAATATGGATAACCCTACCCTTTGTACTCTTGCAAAAATAGCAAAGAAAAGATTAAAGGAAAACTCTTATAAATCAATAAACAAATTGGTTATTAATACATCGATGAAGAAAAATAAACCTTCAAAAGTTGATAATACACCAACTCCCGCTGTTGATAATAAAGACGAAATTTTATATCTAAAAATTTGCAAATTATTGGCAAGTGGAAAGGTACTCAACCCTATTGCACAATTGATAGAATATCGTGTTTTTTACACTTTGAGTTTGGAAGCAAAGCAAAGATACATTTATAATTTAAAAGAAAGGTATGCAATATTAAAACAACGATATTACAAAGAGCATTTCTATAACTATGCGCTAATATAGAAATTTTTGTTTTGACCAAAAACAAAAAAACACTTTTAAAGTGTTTTTTATTTTTTTGTTGTTGTATATGTTATACTACAAACTTGTTTTGTTGTTTTATCAACCTTAACTTTATTGCTTATCTCGACGCCTAATATAACAAGTATTTCTTTACCATCAGCAAGTACTGGTAATGTATCTCGGAGTCTTGAAGGAACTTTTTTATCAATCAAGTAAGTTCTTAATGACTTACTGCCTCCACCGAACTTTTCAAACATATCTCCTTTTTCACGCGTTCTCCAAATCGCGTCTTTACTTATTTTTTTGAGATCAATTAGTTGGCGACCTGGAATAATATCAAGAATTTTTGTGCGCTTAACTGATATTTCATACAATCCTGCAAAATCTGTTTTGCCGATTTCAAATGGGTATTGACTAGCAACGACTTCTTTTTTGTTACTTATAATAGTTATATACTCATACTCTTTAATTGCAATGCCGTTATTGGGCAAATTAATTTTTTTACCGTTAGCACTATCTGCCAAGCTTTTAATCATATTGATATGTTTTTTCTCAATATCAACACTTAATCCAATTTTATTTAGTGCATAAAATATAATTCTTGCTACAACGCTAGAAGGATAAACAAAATAATTTAGTGGTATTTTTGCTGTTTTATCCTCAATCCAAACTCCATCAATCGGTGCTTGACTCATAATATAATCATCATCTTGTTTGCATGCTTTGCCAAAACTAACAATATTTTGATCAACCGAAGGAAAACGTTTTCTTAATTTAGGCATAATCTCATTTCTTATAAAATTTCTATTGTACGTGCTATCAGAATTGGTTTCGTCTTCGACATTAGGAATATCGTTTTGATAAGCATATCTTGTTATCTCATCTTTACTTAAATCAAGAAAAGGCCTTACATATACCCCCCTTACATATTCCATACCGCTAGCACCAGAAAGTCCCGCCCCTCTTAAAATATGCATAAGTATGGTCTCTGCTTGGTCGCTTATATGATGAGCGAGTGCTATTTTGTCTACAATGCCCTTTTTAATTAATGCATCGAACACCCCATATCTTGCTTCTCTTGCTGCTTGCTCAATACCAATATTTTTATCCTTGGCAATCTTCAATGCATCAACTCTAAATCTATGACATCTAATATGATTTTGACGGCAATAATCCATAACAAACATAGTATCATTTGCTGAATTTTCTCTAATACAATGGTCAACAGTTATTGCTACAATATCGATATCATATTTTTCTTTGTTACTCGCAAGAAAATGAAGAAGACACATAGAATCTATTCCACCACTCACTGCTATTCCTATGACCTCGCCAGTTTTAAACATTTTATTTTTTTCTATTACTTCAAAAACTTTATCCATCGAATGCTCCTAAAAAAAGTAAGTATATTGCTACTTACTATGATACATTAATTATATTTATTTTTCAACCCCTAATTTTTAATTTTAACATTAATTTTTGTCATTTGAAGAATCATCTTTTGTAAAGGTGATTTTGGGTGCTGCGATATCTGGTCTATCTACCATTAATTTGTCAACTACGATATTAAATTCATCAATCAAGCGTGCATTACAGAAACTATAAAATCCAACAGGGGATAATATTATATGTTCAAGAAGCGATATGCCTAAAAATTTTAGGCTAGCAAGCAACTTCTTTGTAAATTCAATATCATTAAGAGAAGGGCGCGGTTGTCCCGAGGTATGTGTATGACAAATAATTACTCCGCATGTTGGTACTTTTAAAATTTCATTAGTGAAATCTCTTACATTAATATTAACATGCCTTGCTCCGCCACGGCCAAATTGAGAAAATTTAATTACATTGTTGTTATTATCAAGGCAAGCATAATAAAATATTTCATCTTTTATTATTGGTATTCTTGCGGAAAAATATTCATAGGCAAGTTTGGGAGAATGTAATGCTTCATTATTTTTTGACTTACTAATTTTGTACATTCTAAACACATCTGGTAATGTAGTTAAGAAGGTTGCCGTCTTAATACCAATACCAGAAATTTTACACAACTCATCAACATCAGAATCCAAGATATTGGCAAGAGAGCCATAAGTATCTAACAATTTATGAGCCAAGGGATTGGTATCTTTGTATGGTATAGTAAATGCAAGTAAAACTTCAACTATTTGATGTTCGGAGAAATTATCAATTCCACCTTTAAGTAATTGATTTCTTAATCTTTCTCTATGGCCCTTGTGAATGTTTTCTTTCATTTTTCTCCTGCAACACAAATCTTTGTTAAAGATTTTAATATTTTATATTATAGCACAATCAAATATGTTTGACTATTAGATTGATAAATTGTATAATAATTTTATCAAATTTCTAGGAGTAATTATGAAAGTAATAATAACATCTGAAAGCACTTGCGACCTTAGTAAAGAATTAATTGACAAATATGAAATAAAGATTTTACCACTTTTGGTTTCTTTGGGAGATGATAACTTCTGCGACGGAGTTAATATTAATCCGCAAAATATTTTTGACTACTTCAAAAAAACCGGCGGACTACCAAAAACTGCCGCTAGAAGTATCGAAGATTACAAAGACTTATTCTCCAAATACACTGATTTGGGATATGAGGTAGTACATATTGGGATATCAAGTGAACTATCAGCTTCATATAACAATTCACGCCTTGCTGCTCTTGAAGTTCCTCATGTATATACCGTTGATAGTTCAAGTTTATCAACCGGAGTTGGCGCACTAGCAATATATGCTGCCGAACTTGCAAAATCGGGCAAATACACTGGCGAGCAAATCAAAAATATGGCAGAAAAGCGCGTACCTTATATACAAGCATCGTTTATAATTGGTAATATGAAATTTTTGCACAAAGGTGGACGATGTTCAGCAGTCGCTGCATTTGGTGCTAATCTATTAAAAATTAAACCATCAATAATTGTTGAAAATGGTAAGTTAAGAGTGGGCAAAAAATATATGGGGCCTTCTGTGAATGTTATTGGTAAGTATGTTACTGATATTTTAAACACATACAATAACCCTGATCATACAAGAGTATTTATTACATATAGTTCAGCCACCCCAGAAATGATTGAGGCAGCTAAAAAGGCACTTGAAAATTATGGTAAATTCAAAGAAATACTTATTACCCAAGCGGGAGCCACGATAACTGGACATTGTGGAGAAAATACATTGGGTGTTTTATACATTAATGATGGCGGGGCTACAATTTAGAAACAATTATTAATACCACTCCAAAATTGTTTTGTAATTCATTATCAATTGCTACTGGTGGATAATATTTAACAATATTGTCGTAATATTTATGCAATTGAGAAAACTTTTCACATGGAATATAGTCGTAAATAACTTTGCTTTTAACTAGTCTTCTAAGAGTGTTAAGACACTCTTTTTTTATTTCTCCACCTTTACCATGAGAACCATAACCATAAATTACTTTTAACAATTTGATGTCACTTAATCGACAAAAGTCAATAGCATTTATCATATCATAAACTGCAACATCAACTGCGGGATTATCAATTTTTATATTAATTTCGTACATTTTCATATCAAAATTATGCATACTTAGGCAAAAAAAGTCAATCTTTATACAAAATTTATGTTATTTTGTTGGTTTAACATAACAAAACATGCTATAATTAATCAAGGTTAAATATGGCCTGGCACTTTATTTGAAAAGGAGAATATTATGAATAAAAGTGAATTTATCAGATCAATTGCTGAAAAAGGAGGCTTTACAATAAAAGATGCCGAAGTTGCTTATGGTGCATTTGTAGAGACCGTTCAAGAAACTCTTAAAAAAGGTGAATCAATCGCACTTGTTGGATTCGGAACATTTGGCGTTAAGAAAAGAGCAGCAAGAACTGGTGTTAATCCGTTAACAAAACAAAAAATACAAATCAAAGCATCTAGTGCTCCAAGTTTTAAATTTGGTAAATCATTTAAAGATTCAATTTAAAAAAAACCACAAACGTGGTTTTTTTATTTTTTATGAACATTATAGATTGTGATTAAAACATAAGTAATACCTTTATTTGTTTTACATAGTATGCTACATTCAATAGTGCTTGATAATATTCTTATTCTATTTATGTTTAAGCATTAAAAAAGTCCGATTTTGTTCGGACTTTTTTATAGTTCAATTATAAAGTT
>CALVZT010000050.1 GCA_944372595.1 uncultured Clostridia bacterium | reverse complement strand
CTACTGACGGTCTTTGCGTTGCTAGAACTAAATGAATACCAGCTGCACGTGCTTTTTGAACTAATCTGACAATTTTATTTTCTAGTTCTTTTTTATTACCAGTTGCCATTAAATCTGCTAACTCGTCAACTACCATAACTATATAAGGTAATTTTGGTAATGTTCCCTCTAATACACCAGGTAAAATATTATAATTTGAAATATTGTTTACAAAATTATCTTGCAATATTCCATATCTGCGCTCCATTTCATTAATAAGCCAATCAAATGCATTAATTGCCTTTTGTGAATCAGTAATAACTTTTGGCATTATAAGATGAGGTAAATCATTATACATGGTAAATTCAACTCTTTTAGGGTCAATAAGTATTAATTTTAAATCCTCAGGAGAATTCCTATAAATTAAACTAATTAATAAAGCATTCAAACATACACTCTTTCCCGAACCAGTCGAACCAGCAACTAATAAATGTGGCATTTTTACAAGATTACAAGTAAATATTTTACCATCAACGTCTTTACCTAATGCAAAAGTTAATGGCGATTCGTTGTACATAAATTCTTTCGAATCAATAACATCTCTTATTGTAACGGTATCTATTTTATCATTTGGAACTTCAATACCAACCGCACTTTTACCTCTTATTGGCGTTTCAATACGTATACTACCTTTGGTAGCAAGCGCAAGTTCAAGGTCTTCACAGTGATTATGAATCTTTTTAACAGGAATACCTTGTGGCATTTTTAACTCATATCTTGTAACCGCCGCTCCTCTTCTCACCGCTTGAACTTTCGCAGGTATTCTAAATTCTTCAAGGGTTTGCTCTATAATTTCAGATTTAGCAGCTTGATCTTCTTCAAATTCTTGATAATCCACCTCAATCTTTTTGAGTATATCAATTGGAGGTTTTAAGTATTTAGTTGGTTTTGGTTTTACAATTGGCTGATTTGGTTTAATTTTTTCAGTACCAATCATTTGAGTTTGCTGATAAGTTGGTTTTGGAGTCGCAATATTAACGGTGTTGTTAAGACTAGTATCAATCTTATGTTCTTGTTGCAATCTCACTTCTTTGTCCATTATTATATTAGATGGTTTTTGAGCAATAGGAACTTGTTTTTGTTCTATTTTTTCTTCAATTGGCTTGCTCTGTATTGGCTTAATGTCTTTAAGTAACACATCTTCTTCGACGTATGCAGGTTTATTTGTTAGATTAGTTGAGACTGTTTCGGAAGAAATTGTATTATTTGATTGAATAATATTATTTTGTTGTGGGGTTTGTGGTTGATTATTGGGCTGTTTATATATACCTGAGTTGACAAGAAAATTTCTTAATTCATCTTTTTTCTCTTCTTCTGCTGGTTTTTGTTTAACAACTTCACGAGTAGAAATATTCTTATTTAACCATTCATTTCGAGTTTTTTCTTGCTCTCCGAATAATTTTTCAGCAGCAGTAAGTTCAGTCTTTTTCTTGCTAGGAATAATAACGTCTTGAAAGTCTTCATATTTCTCTGGGAATAATTTTTTCTTTGCTTCCAAATTTTCAGGACTTTGTGTAATTTGATTGGAAGTTTTTGTATTATCTTGAGTGATAACATTAGGCTCACTAACTATATCAAATTCACCGCTCTTAACTTCAGAATCACTTTTTTTATTTATTTTAGAAATATTAGGTATTATTGTTGTGTTTAATTTTGCGTATTGTTTAACAGCATACAAATAGTCTATTATCAATGCAACAAAAATAGCAAATGCAATAGCAAAAAATACGCAACTTGCTACAACATTTAACAAACTCATTAATGGGAATGTAAAAATACCCATAATTATACCGCCAGCTGTGTACCTATATAAATAGCATTCTTTAAGATAGGTGCCATAGTTGTCTAGTGTAAATGTCCCTGTAATGATTGTATGAGTAATAGCAATTAAGCAAAATAACGCAAATGATAAATATAACAAATATTTAATTGATAAAGTAAATTTTCTTTTAGTTAAAAGTGCTACTCCATACAAAATAGCAATGATTGATACAGGATAAATCACCAAACCAAAAGTCCCAAGCAAAAAGTATTTAACATTAGCAATAATGTTAAATGTTGATAACAAAAAAATTACTGAAAATATGCTAATTAAACAAATAGCGAGTGTTTTTGTGGATTTTGTATTGTTTTTAGCCAAGACTTCCCCCTACATAGAATATTGTCAAAACTAATATAATTATTCTATATACTTAGTGTAAGTATAACACATATTTATTCAACTTAACAAACGAATATATTAAAATTTTAAAAAGAAAAAATTGGAAATAAAAAATTACAAACACCAGTTTGTAATTTTTATAATTTAGGAAAATTATTAAAAATCTTCTTTCCAGTTTTGCTTACTAGCACACCACATACGTGAGTATTAGTAAATATTTCTTTTATTAACTTATTAACTTCACTTTTTGTAACTTTTTCAATAATTTTGATTTGAGTATTTGTATTAAATGGCTTATTATAACATTGCATTTGATATGCATTTTGCCTTGCAAGATTCATAGTTGACTCAGGCGTAAAACCAATTCTTGTCTTCAAATAAGTCTTTGCCTTATCTAATTCTTTAGATGTTATACCATTAGTCAATAATTCTTTTATAACTTTATTAACACACTCAATAGCTTTTGATTCGCTATCGTTGTTGGTAGCCAAGGCAATTTTTAACACACCAGCACAATCATAGTTATTTGCCTGAGCAAAAATTGAATATGCTAAACCATTTTTTTCTCTGACCTCCGTAAACAACCTAGAACTCATACCGCCACCAAGTATAAAACTAAGACACTGATATGCTCCATAACGACTCGAATACATATTGTATAATGGAAAGCCAATTATAATATGAGATTGAGTAAAGTCTTTTTTTAGTGATAAGAAATCTCGTTGAGGTTCAACTATAATATCTTTAAGAATTACAGGAAGATTAGGCTTTTTTGTATAATTTTTAAATTTATTACCCAAAACACTGTTTATACAATTTTGTGATTCAGCAAAACTCATTCCACCAGCAAAAGCAATAATAATATTCTCAGGAACATAGTACTTGGCAAGATAATCGAGTATTTCTTGCCTTGTAATAGACTTTACTGTATTTTTTGTCCCTATTATTAAAGATTCTAATTTTGTGTTTTTGAAGAATAATTTTTGAAAATTATCTTCTGCTACACTACTTGCATCATCTAGATACATATCTATCTCTTCATAGATTACTTTCTTTTCTCTTTCAAGTTCTTCTTCATCTATAACTGAGTTAAAAATCATATCAAACAAAATTTCTACACATTTGGGAATATTTTCAGTTAATGCACTTGCATAAAAACACGTCCTATATTTAGTTGTAAAAGCATTGATTGATGCTCCTAATTGTTCAAATTCATTATTTATATCAGCGGCAGTTCTCTTTTTTGTGCCCTTAAAAAGCATGTGCTCTATTAAGTGACTTATACCGTTTATTTTTTCATTCTCATTGATTGAACCAGTAGAAATAGAAATTAACACTGTTTCGGCTGCCGTGTTTTGATTATACGTATTTACAAGTCTCATACCGTTTTTATAGGTTTTTGTTTTGGTTTCCATAAATATCCCTCACTATAAATATATACACAATATTATTATGTGATTAATTTTGCTATATATTAAAATTTGATTATTTTATATTTATGATTTCTATATTATTAATTGCCTCGTCTATTAAACTGTCCACGTTTAATTTGTTCTCGTTTTTTAAAATTTTATCCAACTTGGGCTTTGTAACTGGACTATCTGGCAAAAATACACTACAACAATCTTCGTATGGCAAAATTGAAGTTTCATAAGTACCAATATTTTTTGCTATACCCATAATCTCTATTTTATCAAAAGCAATTAATGGTCTAAACACAGGTATATTTTCAACTGCTTGATTTGTAACTGTTATGCTTTGAATAGTTTGACTAGCAACCTGGGCAAGATTTTCACCAGTAATCAAAGCTTGCAAATTGTATTTTTGAGCTACCCTTTCGGCAATCTTCATCATAAATCGTCTGACGAGAATGACCATATAATCATCATCACAATATTTGTGAATATTTTCTTGAATTTTTGTAAATGGTACTACAAATAAATTGTGATTATGAACATAAGGAGTTAATTTATGTGCTAAGGAGATAACTTTGTCTTTTGCTTGCTGACTTGTATATGGAAATGAGTGAAAATGTATACAGTCAAAAGCAAGTCCTCTTTTTGCCATCATATACCCTGCAACTGGACTATCGATTCCTCCACTTAGTAACAATAATCCCTTACCAGCAGTTCCTAATGGCAACCCGCCTGCACATGAAATTTTTTCATAATAAATAAATGTTTTACCATTTTCGCGGATATCTATATTGACAATAGTTTGAGGATTTACAACATCAACAGATACATTAGAATTATTGTCTAAAATAACCCCACCCATCATAGCAGAAAATTTGTCAGATTGGATAGGAAATTTTTTATCAGCTCTTTTTGTTACAACTTTAAAAGTAGAAGTTTTAATTTTTATAGTTTTACATAATTCTTCAATATTACTAATCGATGTATCAATTTGAGTTGCCACACTTAAAGAAACTAGCCCAAAAACTTTTTGCAATCTTTCAATAATTTGCTCAATATTATTTGAAAGCTTTGTTACATAAATTCTTCCTGCTGATTTTGATACCTCCGCTCCAAATTGAGCAACAGAAGATTTGATATTTTTAACCAATGTACTTTCAAAAAAACTCCTGTTTTTGCCTTTAAGAAAGATTTCTCCATACCTTAATAATATGACTTGTTCCATTTACTTCCTCTCATACATTTGTTTTAATTTTAATACTTGTATAGCAAATTCTTTACCTGCATATTCAACTTCTTGCACTGTATTTAATTTGTTAAAACTTATTCTTACCGAACCTAATATATCTTCTTTTGTTTTACCCATATTTTCTAATGTTCTGTTAGATATTTTTGAAGAAGAACAAGCAGAACCTGTACCTATAATTATATTTTTTTGCTCCATCATGTGTACAAGTGTCTCACCTCTGAGTCCAGGAATTGAAATACTTAATATATAAGGACTGCCTTCACCATTAATTTTTATATATTTTTTAATTGATTCAAGTTGGTCAATAAAACATTGTTTTAATATTTTTATTTTATTAATATCTATTAGTTTACATATTTTTCCTAGTGCCATAATACCCGATATGTTTTCTGTACCTGAACGCAAGCCATTTTCTTGACCACCATCAAAATTAATATTTTTAATTTTGATTTTAGGACTAATAATTAAAGCCCCAATTCCTTTGGGTCCATTAATTTTATGCGCACTAATTGTAAGTAAATCAATTTTACTATTTAACATATTAATTGGATATTTACAAAAGCCTTGAACGGCGTCAACGTGAAGAATGGTATTTGCATTTACCGATTTTATAATGTGAGCAATCTTATTAATATCATTGCATGCTCCTGTCTCGTTGTTTATCATCATAATAGAGACAAAGCAAACATTATCATCCATTTTGCTTTTTAAATCATCATAATTTATCTCACCATTGGTTGAAAGTGATATAAATT
>CALVZT010000049.1 GCA_944372595.1 uncultured Clostridia bacterium | reverse complement strand
AAGTAAATGGCATATTATGTACAGAAACTAATTATCGTTTTGTAAATGCGGGCGAGACAGTAGTTACTTACACTTTGATGGATACAAAGTTATTATCGACTAGTCAAAATATTGTATTTACAGTAGAAGAAACAAAACCAACTAGTGAAGATAAGACGTTTGAATTTTCTTACAAAGACGACAAAGTATTGTCTTTTGTTGATATAGTTGACGAAGACGGAGATAGTGTATATATACAATTCTATTCCAAAAACGCGTCTGGTAAATGGGAAGAAACTTATGTTATAAGAGACGACAAAGGAAATCGTGTTGGGGCTATAAGTAGTAATAATAGCGATAATGTATTTACTCTTGTTACAGATAATGCAAATTTTGTTGGGGTATTGACATTTAAATTTTTACCATACAATATCGGCGATAATAAAAGTGTTGATAATGCCTATACTTGTACGGTAACTATAATAGATAATGTTGCGCCAGTTGTAACTGTTAATCAGTTTATAAGCCAATATTATCAAGGGCAAATTAGCGCCGAAGATATTAAATTAAACAATTTTGTAACTGCAATTGATGAAGTTGATGGTGCTATCACTCCAACTATATCAGGCAGTGTTAATCCAGAAGTTGCCGGCACTTACAATATACATTATACTTTTGTAGATAAATCTAATAACAAAGCAGAAAAAACAATTAGCATTAATATTTTGCCAATTGAAAGTCCGCGAATTGAACTTGTAAGAGAAAATTTTGAAATAAAAAAGGGCGAAGAATTTAACGTCTATGATATAATTTATCAAATTGTTGATAACGATAAAATTTATCAAGATAACTTTGATAAGTTAACAAATTTAAATATTGATTTTAATCCCGAACTTGATACAAATAAGCCTGGCGAATACAAAATATATATATCTTATACTGGACAATTCAATAACGTATCAGAGATTAAAGAATTTACTCTAACCGTTCAAGAACCACCTAACTATACATTAATAATCGTATTAAGTGTTTTGGGCGCTGGGGCGATTGTTGGAGGTGTATTCTTAATAAGATTTATTGTTTTCAAGCGAAGAAGTAGAATTTAAAAAAAGTCTTGCGATAAGCAAGATTTTTTATTTACATACATTAATAATATCTACACATAATAATCGTAGGAGTATGATATGAAAAAGAAAAGTTATGGTATATATTATTTTTTGTTAATAGCAGTTGTTGTTGTGTTTGGAGCATTGCTGTTTGTTGGTGGTAAATCCAGTGTAACCAATACCTTCCCGAGCAATACAACGGTTAATGGAGTTGACATTAGTGGCAAAACGTTGGATGAAGCCAAATACTTATTAATAAACAAATTTGATAATGATGCATACGATGTTAATCTTACATTAAGATATAACGATATGGTATGGCAATATGGAAAAAACAATTTTACTTTACAAACTAATCTTGAAGACATTTTAGAAAAGAAACAATCACAAAGTATTTTTTCACGTCTTACTAACAAAAATAGTAACAATGCAGTAACTGTCGGTTACAAATTAAAAAATCCCAACGAAACAATTGAAGAAATCATAAGCCAAATAGAACAGCCGATGCAGGACGCAACTATAACTTTTAATCCTGATGCCACTAATGAAGAAATGTTTGTAATAACACAAGAACAAGTGGGAAGAGAAGTGGATAGAGCAAAACTCGCCGATCTAATGCTCAACACCTTTTATACTAAACAAACAGAAATAGATATACCGGTCATCGAGACACAACCAAATATTACAGCGGAAGATTTAGAAAAAAGTAAAAAGTTACAATCAACATTTTCAACAAATTACTCTACTTCTGCAAGCGAAAGAAAAAACAATGTCAAAGTTGCAACAGAGAATATTAACGGCACCCGAGTCAATCCAGGCGAAGAATTTAGTTTTAATCTAGTAGTTGGCGAGAGGACAAAAGAAAACGGTTTTATGGAAGCCAACATTATAAGCGATGGCAAATTTGTAAAAGGTGTAGGAGGCGGGGTGTGCCAAGTATCTACCACATTATACAATGCGGTTATCCTTGCAGGCGTAAGGGTTACCGAAGCAAATAAACATTCTTTACCAGTAAGTTATGTGCCACTTGCCTTTGACGCTATGGTATCTTGGGGCTATTCTGATTTGAAATTTACTAACGATACCGAACTTCCAATATTTATTAAAGGGTATGCCGATGGTAATGACGTTACCTTTGAAATATACGGAGCGACGCTTGAAGATAATGAAAGTATTAAAACGCGTGCTGAATTTATAGGAACTATACCACATCAAGGGGACAAGATTATACCCGACACAAACGGTGAATATTCCGATAAAATATTATTCAAAGGCGAATATTTAAGAGTTAAATATCCCCAAGAAGGTTATCATAGCAAAGCGTACTTGCAATATTATGTAGATGGCAAGTTGCAAAAAGAAGAGTTAATTAGAGACGAGAGGTATGAGCCACAGCAAGGAATAGTATATGAAGGCGTCGAAGATTTACCAGAGGGAATGACTTTACCTAACAATAGCGTGAGTATTATACCTCCACAAACGGAAATAATCAAAGATAACAATACTGCAATTCAAAACATTAACATAAAAAATCCAACCAATTTTAATCCATAATTCTTGCAATAACAAAAAAAAGAAAGTATAATAAAGGCGTATGTATAAGCGTCTTTATTTTTTTTTACTCAAACTTTTATTACGTTCATTGTGCAAAACTTGTGCATAAGTGGATAACTTTTGTTAAAATTTGAGTATTTATACAATATTGCGAGTATTTATGCGAAAAATTTATAAATATGAATATAAATGAATAAATATTTTAATGTGTAATTGTGGATAATTTATACACTTTCCACAGGAATGGGGATAAATGAACAAAGTAAATTATAATGATATTTTTAATGAGCAAATATCAAAAGTAAAAGCAACAGACAAAATTCTATTGCATGTTTGTTGTGCACCTTGTCTTAGCGGTGTTATCAAGAGATTTGAAGGACTTAACCTTACTTTATTTTATTACAATCCTAATATAATGTACAAAGAAGAGTATGACCAAAGGGCACAAGCGCTTATTGATTATGTAGATAAAATTAATAAAGGATTGGCAGGAGTCAAATTTGACAAAAAGGTAAGACTTATAATACCTGAATATGATAATTTATATTTTCTTAATAAAATATCTGGTTTTGAAAAAGACAAAGAGGGGGGAACAAGGTGTAGAATATGTTTTGCACTAAGACTACAAAAAACTTATGAGTTTGCGAAAGATAATTATTATAAATACTTTTGTACCACTCTTACGGTTAGTCCTCATAAAGATGCTGATATAATAAACAGAATAGGGCAGCAATACGAAGGCTATATACCAAGTGACTTCAAAAAAAATGACGGCTATTTGAATAGTATAAAAGAATGCAAAAAGCATAATATTTATAGACAAACATATTGCGGCTGTTTGTTTTCGACAAACAATATAAAAAAATAACAAAGTATCCTAATTCATTTTTCCTTTAAATATCTAAAATAGTATTTAGATATGGAGGAAAATATGGAGAGTATTACAAAAACAATTGAACATAACAAGTCAAAAATTGACAAAACACAAATTTTAAATATAGCAATAAAATATTTTTTTTGTTTTGTTGCTTTTTATTTTTTATCAATTGCTAGGATTAATACTACCATACCTTTTTGGTTTGGGTTGTTTGTTGCGCTAATTGTTACAAAGGAAAATCCATTTGCTATATCACTATTGTTTGTATTAGGTTTTTTCTTGTCAGATTTAAATATTGCAAATCTTGTTATTGCAACTAATATGGCAGGAGTTATGATGATTGCATTTCTTATACACAATCATTTGCACAAAAAAATAAATTTTGCGTTTACTGGCTTGTATGTTATCCTTGGTAATATCACTTTTATATACTACAATATTTCGCCAGCACAGACACTAATAAGTGCTGGAATTTCATTACTAATCGGACTGATATTTACTTATTGTTGCATAATTACATTATCTGCCATAAAAAGTCGCAATTATGCATTTAGATTAAACATAGACGAAGCGGTTTGTTGTGGAGTGCTGGTTCTTGCATTATTTTGCGGTATTTATCAAGTTAATTTCTTTGGTTTTGATGTTGCAAAGTTTATTGCCGTAATACTTATTCTTATCTTGTCATACTTTTCACAAATAACGGGAACGATTTTTGCCGTAGCGGTTGGTCTTGGAATTGCCTTTGCATCAAATAATATAGGATACATACCGTTGTTTGTTTTGATGTCCATTTTTGCAAGTATATTTAAGACATCAAGTAGAATTTACAGTGTTCTTGCGGTGATTGCTATTGAAGTTTTATTTGGAGTATATTTTAACATTTTTTCTAGTTATGATGTGCTTGCTCCAATATGTACAATTGCGGGATGCATTGTTTATATTTGTATTCCAACAAAATGGTTAAAATCTCTTAATAATCATTTTATTTTCAACGATTCAAGTGCTGTAAAAAACATATATAATCAAAATCGCAGTCTTATGAGCAAAAAACTGTTCGGTGTTTCTGAGGTTTTCTTCGAGATGGATAAAGTTTATCGTCAATTCGTAAAGGGAGTATTATCTGTTGAAGATGCAAAGAAAATGTTAGCTGCGGAACTTATAGATAGTTGTTGCAATGGGTGCAAAGATAAAAATAAATGTCTTCATACTATTGGTGAAGAAATAAGAGTAATACTTAATGACTTATTTAATATTGCTTTTGAAAAAGGTAAAATATCTATATTAGATTTGCCACCATATCTTACTAGTAGATGCAATAAAGCATCTTCAATGGTTGGTATAATTAATTCACTAGTGTACCAATATAAACAATACTCCAATATGATGACTAACCTTGATAATAGTAAGATATTAATTGCAGAACAACTTAGTGGTGTTAGTAAAATTATGCGGGAACTTTCGAAAGAACTTGATACGCCAATTGCATTTGATACAAGTAAAGAAAATAAAATCATTGAAGAACTAACTTATAAAAACATAGTTTGTAAAGAAGTTGCAGTTTACGAACAAAACAAAAATATATGTAGAGTAAGTCTTGTATTAAGAAATGCTGATATAGACAATCCAGAGATACCACAAATAATAAACTCGGTAACAAAAAGTGTTATGAAACTTGATAATATCACTCCATCTATCCAGAGTGGATTATCAACTATTGACTATAAAGTTGCCTCTAAATACGATATGGTATTAGGACTAGCGTCTTCCAATAAAGATAACAATAATATAAGTGGCGATTGTCATTCGTTACAACGCATTGGAGATAATAAATTTATGCTTGCAATATGTGACGGAATGGGTAGTGGAGAAGGGGCCGAAAAAATTAGCAATCTCACAATCAGTTTGGTAGAGAATTTTTACAAAGCTAATTTTGATAGTGAAACAATATTAAGCAGTGTCAACAAATTAGTTTCTTTAAATAACGGAGAAAGATTTTCTTCTCTCGACATTGCGGTAGTAGATTTGAACGATGGTGTTGGGGATTTTATAAAACTTGGGGCATGTGAGGGATATATCAAGACAAAAGAAACAGTAATTGAAATTCCAAGTGGGGCATTACCAGTTGGCATGCTTGATGAAATAACTCCAAAGATTACAAAGACTGTGTTAGATAGTGGTGATTGTGTAATATTGGTTAGCGATGGAATAAGTGATGTATTTAAAGAAAAAGAATTAATTAATTATATTAATAATTTGACAACAACTAATCCTCAGGCAATAGCAGAAGCAATACTCGAAAAAGCATTATCAATTGATAACGGCCTTCCACACGATGATATGACGGTACTCGTAGGAAAATTATTTGTTAATAGTTAAAAAAACGACCGAACGGTCGTATTTTTTATCAAATTAATTAGTCATTATTTTTTTTATTTTCTTTATAACTTTTTAACTTGTATCTCCAATCTCTGAAATAATCGAATATTATCATAACTATAATAGAGAAAATTACAGATAACAAACCAACAAACCACCAGGTAAAAAT
>CALVZT010000048.1 GCA_944372595.1 uncultured Clostridia bacterium | reverse complement strand
CCTGACCTTAGAAATCCATTGACAGTAACCAATCTAACAGATACTTTCAAAAATTCACAATTTAATGCCTTTGCTAACAAAGTGGTTAAGGCGATTGCAGTACAAACTGGCGAACAAACAAGAAAATTTTATGATACTTTGACTGACTTTATGGTAGAAAACGGGGCAAAAGGACTTGCCTGGATTAAAGTTGGTGAAAACAATTCATTAACTGGCCCAATTGTAAAATTTTTGAGTGACAAAGAAAAAGAAGAATTAATTAGCAAAACAAAATCACAAAATGGTTATTCGATATTCTTATTAGCAGGCGAATACACTCCTACTACCAAATTATCAGGTATATTAAGAACAGAACTTGGCAAACGCCTTGACTTAATCGAAAAAGGCGTATATAAATTCTGCTGGATAGTCGACTTCCCTATGTATGAACAAGACGAAGAGACTGGCAAGATTGATTTTTGTCACAATCCATTCAGTATGCCACAAGGCGGACTCGAAGCATTAAATAACAAAAATCCATTAGACATTCTTGCTTATCAGTATGACATTATAGTAAATGGTGTAGAATTAAGTAGTGGTGCCGTAAGAAATCACGACGTTGACGTTATGCTTAAAGCATTCGAAATAGCTGGATATAACGAAGATACAATTAAGTCTAAATTCTCCGCATTATACAATGCCTTCCAATATGGTGCCCCACCTCATGCCGGAATTGCACCAGGCGTTGACAGAATGATAATGTTGTTACTTGAAGAAGAAAGTATTAGAGAAGTTGTAGCATTCCCTATGAACAAAAAAGCCCAAGACTTAATGATGGGCGCTCCAAGTGAAGTTACCGAAAAACAATTAAGAGAAGTTCATATCAAATTAAGATAAGGAGTCAAAATGAGTTTTAGCAAAAAAGAGATTAAGCATCTTGCCGACTTGTCGGCCTTGACATTTAGCGACGAAGAAATTGCTAGTTTTGCCGATGAATTTGAAGTTATTACACAATTTGTTTCGCAAATACAAAATGCCAAGATTGACACAACAATAAAATACGAGAAAACTAAAACAATCGAACAACTTCGAGATGACGTTGCAAAACCAGGTTTTAGTAACGAAGAAGTTTTACTTAATGCCCCAGAAAAAGCAAAGGGTGCATTCAAAGTTCCTATTGTAGTGGAGTAAGATATGAAAGATACAACTTTAATACAACTTGTTAACGATATCAAATCCGGCAAAACAAAAGCCGTAGATGCTGTTAAATATTATATAAACAATATAAAAGAAAAATCATACCTCAATGCTGTTGTTGAGGTTTTTGACGATGCCATTCAAAAAGCCGAAGAGATAGATAAAAAGGTCAAAAATAAAGAGCCATTAGGTCGTTTAGCAGGTGCACCTATTATAATTAAAGATAATATGTTGTACAAAGGCAAAAAATGTACTTGTGCTAGTTATTTTCTTAAAGATTTTATAAGTCCATATACAGCGACAGTGGTTGATAGAATAATAAAAGAAGACGGAATTATTTTGGGCCGAGCTAATATGGACGAGTTTGCAATGGGAGGCTCAAATGAGAAATCATATTATGGCCCTTGCAAAAATGCCCACGATAGTACACGTGTTGCAGGCGGTAGTAGTGGCGGTAGTGCTTGTGCAGTTGCTGCCGACTTGTGTGTCGCTTCCTTAGGCACAGATACTGGCGGCTCAGTAAGACAACCAAGTTCTTACAATGGTGTTTTTGGAATGAAACCAACTTATGGTAAAAATTCACGATATGGAATTGTTGCATTTGCTAGTAGTCTTGACCAAGTCGGGCCAATAACAAAAACCACTATGGATAATGCCCTTTTGCTTAGTGTTATAGCTGGCGCAGACGAACATGATGACACATCATTAAGAGCACCTGTGGATAACTATCTATCGCAAATCAAAGGCAATATCAACAATCTTAAAGTTGGATATTGCAAACAAATTATTGAAAAGATAAAAGGCACACCTTATTTCAGTAAATATAAAAAAGTTCTTGATTTTCTTAAAAGTCAAGGTGCGCATTTGGTAGAGATAAGTATAGAAAATATTGAATTAGCACTACCTTGTTATTATATTTTAGCACCAGCAGAAGCGACTTCTAATCTCGGAAGATTTGACGGAATCAAATATTCGACCCGCAACAAAGACGCCAAAAATATCGGCCAAATTTATAATTTTAGCCGAACAGATGGCTTTGGTAAAGAAGTCAAGCGAAGAATTATGCTTGGTAACTTTGTATTAAGTAGTGGGTATTTTGATGCCTACTATAACAAAGCAAAAGCACTACAACAAAATATTAGAGAAAGTTTTAAAACAGCATTCTCAAAATGTGATGTTATTTTATTCCCAACTACTAGCGATGTTGCATTCATTATTGGTTCAATGAACAAAAATCCAATCGAAATGTACTTAATTGACCTATTCACAGTACCCGCTAATATTGCTGGGATACCTGCATTTAGTTTGCCATTTGATAAAGGCGAGAATAACCTTCCTCTTGGACTTCAAATTTTAGCAAACGACAATAACGAAGGCATTATTTATAATCTTGCTGATTTTATAGAAAAAAATTATAAGGAGTCAAAATAATGGATTGGGACGTAGTAATAGGCTTAGAGGTACACGCAGAGTTAAATACTAATAGCAAAGTTTTTTGTTCTTGCAAAAATGAATATGGTAGTGCCCCAAATACTAATTGCTGTCCAGTATGCATTGGACTACCAGGAGCGTTACCTGTTCTTAATAAACAAGCAGTTAAATATACAATTAAGGCAGGACTTGCCCTTGGTTGCAACATAAATGATATTGCAATAATGGAAAGAAAAAATTACTTCTACCCTGACCTTAGCAAAGCATACCAAATTAGCCAATTAGTAAAACCTATCTGTCTTAATGGCGGTATTAAGCTATCAAATGGTAAATTTGTAAGACTTAATCGCATACACTTGGAAGAAGACGCAGGAAAACTCATCCACAACGAGAATATTGGTTCTTTAATCGATTACAATCGTGGTGGTGTGCCACTTATCGAAATTGTCACTGAACCTGATATTTCAAGTGCCGATGAAGCAGTTGAATTTGTTACAAAACTCCGCAATACATTGATATATACCGGAGTAGCACAATGCAAAATGGAAGAAGGCGGAATGAGATGTGATGTTAATTTGTCCATTAAACCAAAAGGTAGCGAAACGTTTGGCACTCGTACCGAAATGAAGAATCTAAACAGTTTCAAAATGATAGAACGGGCTATTAAAGTTGAAACTGAACGTCAAATTGATTTGATAGAAGGTGGAGGCAAAGTCGTACAAGAGACAAGACGTTGGGACGACGTTAACGAAGAAACAGTTGCAATGCGTAGCAAAGAAACAAGTCAAGATTATCGCTATTTTCCAGACCCTGATATACTAGCAGTAACAATATCTCGTCAAGATGTCGAAGATATTAGAAAAACATTACCATTGTTGCCTGAACAACTTAAAGATAAATTTGTTAATGAATATAATTTACCCGAATATGATGCCGATGTCATTATCAAAGACAAAGAAATATCAACATTCTATCTAAAATGTGTTGAACTATTAAATGAGCCAAAACAAATAAGCAACTGGTTAATGACAAACGTTCTTGCAAAACTTAAAGACGACACTTTACAAATTACTCCCAAACAATTAACAGATATTATATCACTTGTCTTAAACAGAAAAATTTCTAAACAAAATGGTGTTGAACTATTTGAATTAATTTGGGGCACAACAGACGACGCATTAAAAATCGCAACTAATAAAAAAATGATTAATGATATGTCTGCTGATGAATTATACAAAATTATTGATGAAATATTAGTTAATAATCCACAAGTTATTCCTCAATATAAAACTGAGCCTGATAAAATATTGAATTTCTTGACTGGACAAACAATGCGCCAAACAAAAGGAAAAGCCGATAGTAAATTAGTAAGAGAATATTTAATAAATAAATTAAAATAAAAAACTGACCATTTGGTCGGTTTTATTTTATATTAGATAAAAAAAGATATTTTATGACATAATTCTTTATTTTATTATTATGACCTAAATAGCGAAAAGTATATAATATTTTTGTCACAACAAATATATATTATAAAAATTAAAAGGGTGTAAAATTATGTCAAAATCTAATAGTAATTTATATAGTCTTGCAAAACTTGCAAAAAAGCGTTTAAGAGAAAATTCGTACAAGGAAAATCGTATTTTGCTTACTACCAATCCATCTCCTATAATAATTAAGCATGAAACAAAAACAACGACCGTAACTGTTATCAATAACAAAGATGAGTTACTTTATCAAAAGGTATGTGATTTACTTTCTCGTGGCAATACTCTCAATCCCGTTGGTCAATTAATTGACCAAAAAGTTTTTAGCTCTCTTGATATGGAAGCAAAGCAAAAATATATCTATAATTTGACAGAAAAATACAAAGAATTAAAACTTAGATATTACAAGGAACACCCTTATAATTTTGCAACAATATAGAGTATTGCTTATTACATTTATATGGTATTACGAACAAAAAAACACACTCATGTGTGTTTTTTTAACGTTGGTCGCTGATATTAGCATTTGCGTTATTAGATTGTAATTGAGATATATTATCATAAGGCACACCTGATGTCGTTCCAGATAATAATGCAATATCTACAGCATTTGCTGGACTTCCCCATGAATTACCAGAGAACTCAAATAATGCTTGATCCACTACCCAGCCTCTTGTATTATATGCAACATTATGAGTAATATATCCTGTTGAATTAGGATTTAGGTATCCACATTGCCTTAATGAATAAATAATATTGTCATCTATCCACGTATTATTAGCCCCGCCCTGAGTTACAATTCCGCGATTTGTTACCCAAGTATCTGACGAGCCTGCTTGTGTAGGACCATATATTATATTTTGATATATTCTATTACTATCTCCGCCTATTTGAATAAATTCAGTGGCATAAGGATTATCACTTGTAAAAGTAAATCCCTTTATCGTATTCCCATTACCAGTCAAAAGAATTGCGGGAGTTTGAGCAGTAAGAATAATATTTGCATTAGGCGAACCCTGTATGGTTAAATTGCTTTTTGTTACATTTATTGTTTGGTCAATAGGATATGTTCCAAAGTCAACAGTTATCTTCCCTCCATCTTGCACCAAATCAAGAGCATCTTCAATTGTAGGCAACGGACTTGACTGAGTGCCTATTCCTCCTACTGTCCCACTTCTTACGTATAAGTCATACGGATTCACCGCTTCAAATCCTGCGGGACCTGTCGCACCAGTTGGACCCGTCGCACCTCTTGCGCCAGTAGGACCAGTTGCTCCATCATTTCCACTTGCTCCGGTAGGTCCTGTCGGACCTGTTGGGCCTGTCGCTCCCGTTGGTCCTGTTGGTCCTGTTGGACCCGCTCCTGAATCCATTGGGCCTGTTGGCCCCGTTGGACCTATTAATCCCTGAATACCAGTCGCACCAGTAGGCCCGGTTGCTCCTGTTGGACCCGTTGGCCCGGTCGCTCCCGATATCCCCTGGGCTCCTTGTGGTCCAAGTGGTCCTGTTGGCCCCGTTGGCCCTTGTATTCCCATTGGCCCCATTGGACCCGTTGGTCCTACACCATTTGATGAATTATTTTCACATGTCGGAATACAACATGGAGTATAACACGGCTTGCATATCTTAAAATAATTAATTAACATATTTTAACCTCTTATTATTAATTATGATAAAATGGTAATTAATGTTATTACATTTTTAATTCTAATTAAAGAAATTTTATTAAAAAATAGCTCAATACATTTTTTGTTTTTCTACTAGTTTTAGAATTTATCTAAATAATTGACTTTTATTAATAAAAACTATAAAATATTTTTGTAAATATTAATCTAAATCAGGAGAATGCTTATGAAAAACTATTTTATTATGCATGGTACAGGCGCTAACCCATATAGCAATTGGTTCGGTTGGCTATTTAATAAATTAAACAAAGATAACGAGAAATGTATTGTTCCTCAATTTCCAATTAATGAAGATCAAAATTACAAGTCTTGGAAAAAAATATT
>CALVZT010000047.1 GCA_944372595.1 uncultured Clostridia bacterium | reverse complement strand
CATAGTGGAGCGAATGCTAATCTTGCAGTATATTTTGCACTACTTAATCCAGGAGATACCATACTTGGAATGAATTTGTCCGATGGTGGACATTTAACACATGGTAGCAAGGTAAATTACTCTGGAAAATGGTTCAATGTCGTTAGTTATAATATAAATGACGATGGATACATTGATTATAACCAAGTACAAAAATTAGCAAAAGAACATAAGCCAAAATTAATAGTAGCAGGAGCAAGTGCTTATCCTAGAAAAATTGACTTTAAAAAATTTAGAAAAATTGCAGATAGCGTAGGTGCTTATCTAATGGTGGACATAGCACATATCGCTGGACTTGTTGTAGCAAATAAACACCCTTCTCCAATCCCTTATGCCGATGTTGTAACTTCTACAACACATAAAACCCTTCGTGGTCCACGTGGCGGAATCATAATGTGTAAACAAAATCTTGCAACTGCCATTGATAAGGCAATATTCCCAGGTACACAAGGCGGTCCGCTTATGCACACAATCGCTGCTAAAGCTGTTGCTTTTAAAGAAGCATTAGAGCCTAGTTTTAAAAGATATATATCAAATGTACTTAAAAACGCGAAAGCAATGGAAGAAGTATTTTTGTCAAGAAATATAAAACTTGTTAGTGGAGGAACAGACAATCATCTTTTATTATTAGATTTGTCCGATAAAGACATAAGCGGTAAGGAACTCGAAACATTATTAGACCAAGCCAATATATCAACAAACAAAAATACTGTTCATAATGAAAAGCGCTCTCCTATGATTACTAGTGGCCTTAGAATTGGAACTCCTGCAATAACAACAAGGGGACTAAATGTTGAAGATTGTAAATTAGTTGCCTCTGCAATATGTGATATAATTGAACAAAAAGAAAAAGCTGTTGAAAAAACAAAAAAATTAGTAGCAGAAATTTGCTATAAATACCCTATTAAATATTAAATGGTATTGCATAAATAAATATCATCAAAAAAAAGATAATGTTATATGTTTTACATTATCTTTTTTTCTTATCTTTTTGTATTTTTTCTTTCAATATTTTGCCTTTCTTTACTTCAATTTTAGTTTCTGGCTTAACTTTTTTGTGTCTGCCTCTATTTTCCTGTGGTTTTACTACTATTATTGCTGGACGTTTATCAATTTCCTTATAAGATTTATCAATAAACTTTTTGCCAAATGGTCTTAATGATAAACTTGCCATTGCTGTTTGTTTTTTGCTTGTACTATTCTCTTGAATATAATCTACCAACATCTTTCTTGTTTGCTCTTCATTAACTGGTATAAATATAGCGCTTATTGTTGCCATTAATCCCATAGTAACAAACGCAGGAATAAATCCTCCTAGTGCAACAATACTCGTTATAATAATTGCAAACGATGAACCTTGACAACGCAAAAAATTTGCTTCGTTGCTAACGCCCATGATTCTCGTTTTTAAAAGCATACGATTAAGCACGAAGGCTGTTACTACTGAGTACGAACTTCCAAACACGGTTAAGATGTATATTAATAACAATTTATTACCTGTTACAAACGGAGCAACTATCATTGCAATAGCAACCGTTAAACAACTTGCAACAAAAAGTTTGGTGGTATCATATTTGCTTTGTAAACTACCATATATATAACCAAATGCACCATAAGAACCATTATAAAAGGACATAACAATACCCAAGTAAGCATATGCGTTAGGATTGTTAAAGAAAATATACAAGTTAAGCATTGTCGGGAAAGCATCGCAAAAACAAAACATTAAATAAACCAAAAAATATCTTAACAAAACTTTTATTGTTATTTTGTTTTGAATTTGGGATTTGATTTTGTTTTTCTCATTAAACAAAACCACATTAGAAACCATTTCAGAATTTAGATATTTATCTTTCCTATGGTAGATATAGTAAATAACAAGTGGAATAACCGAAATTAAGTACAAAACAACAGCCAAAATTATATTCAACAACTTACTGATATAACTTAACAAAAAACCACCAACAATCACACCAAGCAATGTGCCTATCTGTTCAAATAATCTTGTTGTTGCATTAGATTTACCAGTATCGCTACCACTATTATAGTTAAAAACACATTCAGATGGTACAAAACGAAATGCATCCGACATTCCATAAAATATAATAATACCAATAATTGCAATAATAAAATTATAGTCTAGCAACCATATGCTTACCGCCAGCAAAACAAAAGGAATCGTTCTCAATAGAAGGAATATTTGTGGATATTTATAATATAATTTCTTAAAAAGCATATCAAAAATAAACCAACTTAATTTTGCACCTGCTATTGACAATAATGCATAAACTATTGTTCCCGTTGCATCATATACAATCAAAGGGATAAAGCAGGATATTAAATTGGCTGCTATTCTTGCTATTATTTTGTGAAAATTAAGTAACTTAAACTGCATTGCTATATTATGTTAACATAATAAATAAAAAAAACCAAGTAAATTAATAAATCTACTTAGTTAATTTGTATTATAATGCTGGATTTTCATCATCGCTACTATTCAAGAAGTCTTCGATATTCTTTTTATCTTCTACACATTGAAGCCAATCTAATAAACCTTCATTAACATTTTGTCTTTCAACTTGATCATAGTATTCTTGTTCAAGCCTATCACCTTCAGCTTTCCAAAGTGCTTGTTTTTCTGCTAATTCTTGATCGCGCTCAGCGAATGCTTGATTAATCTGTTGTTGTATGATATCTTCTTCGTAATGTGAACTCATTGTCTTCTCCTTTTTAATTACGTATGTGTGTATATTATCACAATTTAAACTAAATGTAAATAGTAAAATTTAAATTTTCGACAAATTATTTTTTTTCGGCCATTAATTCTTCTTCATCAATAAGTGTTGTTGATAAAATTTCTTTTTTGTCAATATGTTTTTTGTTCTTATAGTGATTTTTGATACTTAAAGCAATTAACGCAACACCAAAAGTTATAGCTATCAAAAATAAGTATGTAAATATGTGTGTTCCTGGAAATATTTTAAAGGGTAATCCATTCTTTCTTATATACATAAAATTGGTATCTTTAAAAATTGTATTACCAATCTCTGCATAACTACCTAGGCATACTATAAATATAGCAGTTTGTAAGATAGTTGTATATGATAATTTTAATTGTTTTGTTGCAAGATAATAAATTGATACTAGCGGCAACATAAAATGCAAACCTATACTTTCAACATCATAAAAAGTTAGTACATTATATTGATAATAATCTCCAAATAAGAATGTAAGAACCCCACCAAAGAAAGCAAATACAGCAATAGGTGTAATAAACTTTTTAACATTAAATATTGTCATAAATCCAATTACAAAGCACATTATATGGCACAAATGCCAAGGCATTGCTTCAAAGAATGTATCTGCTCCGACACAAATTCTAAATATCATGCGAAAAATACGAGATATAATCATTATTATGCATATCCAAAAAATAAATTTTTTGGCAAAAATAGGATATTTTTTGAATATAAAATAAAAACTCACAAGCAATATTGCTAGTACCACCATAAGAATTATATGCAAAGGACAATATAACCCTGGTCCTTCACTAAGTACTTCTTCATTTGCTGTCATCCAATCGTAAAATGTCATAACCTAATCCCTCTTCCTTAATTTTATTGCATAAAGCATAATTGGTACATAAAGCAATAGTTGTATAATAAAGAACACCGCTAATGAAATAAAATATGTTGCTGGATAACTTGCATTAAAATTAAGATATTCAAAAATAGGATTGTGCTTCATAAATAACAAATTAAGAGTTTGTCCGCTCACATAATATAATATTAAGCAAATAAGTGCAAGTACAACCAAACTCATTAAGGCAAACCACAAATCGTTAACTTTGAATTTTAAAAAATCTATAAGCCCCATATAAAATCCTAAAAACAACAATAAAAAGTTAGTTAAAATTGTGATTATATTAATAGAATGGTACATCGCATACCCGCTTTCTAGCGAATAAGGAATTATCATAAATAATATTGCTGATGTTGCTCCTACGCTAAACACAAAAGCATTTCCGAACATTACAAAAATCGTTTCTCTTTTTGAAAAAATAACAGTTATAGCAATTGTAATTACTAACCAAGTGACAACTGACGACAAATCAAAACCTGTTACTTCCCAAAAGTTAAGTGGCTGACCCAAACTACTTAATCTTAATCCCCTATAAACGAATTTGCAAACTTGCAAAATAAATAATGCTATACAAGAAAATAAGCACATAACTTTTTTTACATGTTCAGAGCGTGGCAAAAACAAAACTAGCATTAACACGGCAAAAGCAATCATTACAAGCACCATGATTAAATGGTCCATATTATAATAATGATTTCCAATGTTTGGATTTGAAGTTAAACCAAAAATATTTTCTATCAATTTATCTCTCTCCTAATTGAATTTGATTTTGGGTTATTTGACATTCCTCAATGGCATTGTTAAAAACACCATAATTATCGAATGAAATTTGCTGTGCTTTTTTTAACAATAATCTTGTATTATAATCAATTTTTCCTTCGTCATAATATTGAAAATGATTAGAGTACATGATATTTACCATATCTTTTTTTATTGTTGAATTAGGCTTATCGGTCATAAATGTATTTTCATAAATTTTATCAAAAAGTACATTTCTTACCATATTGGCGTCATATTCTCTTATATCGCTATCATACGTTTCCAAATATCCATCAATACTTTGCCCTATGTTTACTAAATTTTTTGCAATAATAACCCGAGATAATGTCTTCTCATAGTTACTTAAATTGCTATTTTCATCACAAAAAATATACTCTATAAATCTTTTTGTGGTTAAAAACTGTTCAATGTGTCCCGCCTCGTGACATAATGCATTAACCAACAACATCGGATTGATTGTTAACTTACTACTACTAATAAATCTTGAAGAAATTTTTATTCCATCTTTAAGGTTATAAGTCATAACAGCATTGCTCTTGTTAAAAAAGTTATCATTATCAACAATGTTGACTTTAATTTTAATGTCGGAAGAAATAATTTCGCCGATTACTGTTTTACATAACACTTCAACAAATTGATATTTATCATCAATGCTATATTCTTGATTAGAACACATCAAATACAATTTCAAAATCATCTCTTTAATTAGTTGATAATTAGTATTGTTTCTTTTTTTTGTGCCCTTTGTCGCGTCCAGTATATCTGCAAATATATCTTCAAGAGTGTAATAGCTCATTTATCACCTCTTTGAAATAATCAATTGTTGTGTTTGAATACTATCTATACCAAGTTCGGTCAAACGACCCACTTCGCAGTCATATTTGTCCCAAGTTAGGTTGCCGTGATAATCGCTTCCAAAAGTACAAATTAAATTATTCTTTTTGGCAAAATTATATAATTTTTTTATTTCTTGCAAACTATGTGCCGAATGAGCAACTTCTATGCCATCAATCAATTTTTTGCTAAATAAATATTTGCACAGTGCCAGCCCATCCATTCCATTATAGTATTTTTTGTACTTATAAGGATGAGCTAAAACCACTATGCCTCCCGCCTCTCTAATATATCTAACTGCCTCCTCCACTGATGGTACAATATGCTCAGGATGAGTATAAAAGATAAAATTTTTGTCATTAAGTATTCGATTAAAATTATTGGTTAATTTGTGTTTCTTTATAAATTCTATATTTTCAATATGACTACTTATTTCATTATATAAAGACCAACTTAGTAGTGGATATTCGTCAATCCTTACTTTGTTTGCAACTGCGCCGTTTTCATTTGCTTTTTTTATTAATTTGTCTAACACTTTTTGAAACACTTCACGTCTGTATTTGTTATTTAAAAATTTAAACTTTTTTAATTTTTTGACATCAAAGCCGTATCCCAGTATTTCAATTCTTATGTCATCCACAACAACCGAAACTTCAACCCCACTAATTATTTTTAAATTGTTTAGCGGTTTCAAAGTTTTATAAACATCTATGCTATCATGATCTGTCAGCGATATTTCTTTAACTTCGTTGTCTTGTGCATGTCTTATAATATCGGCAACACCAAAATGACCATCGGAATGTGGTGTATGTATATGATAATCCACCTTGTAGTCCTTTTTTAAAAAATCAACCGAATCTTTCATGTTATTGATTATAACATTAAT
>CALVZT010000046.1 GCA_944372595.1 uncultured Clostridia bacterium | reverse complement strand
GTTTCGTAGAATTTTTTTATTTCCTTAACAACGGCATCGAATTTACCTTTCTCGGTTGTATATATAATATCTGGTTGGTCAACCCTTATCATAGGAAGATTAGTTGGTATCGTAACAACGTCAAGACTATATATTCCGTTAAATTCGGCTTCTTCGGTTTTGGCTGTACCTGTCATACCACTTAGTTTGTGATAAAGACGGAAATAATTTTGGAAAGTAATAGTCGCAAGGGTCTTATTCTCATCTTTAATCTTCACACCCTCTTTTGCCTCTATCGCTTGGTGTAATCCTTCGCTATATCTTCTGCCTGGCATCAACCTGCCTGTAAACTCATCAACTATAACAATCTCACCATCTTTAACAATATAGTCATTGTCTCTTTTCATAATAAAGTTAGCACGCAAGGCATTATTGATATGATGGTTAAGTTCAAGGTTATTAATATCAGACAATGTTTCCAAGTTAAAAAATTTCTCGGCTTTTGAAATACCCTGTTCGGTAAGTCTTATTGCTTTGAGTTTTGCGTCAATCTCAAAGTCCTCATTTTCTTGCAATCTTTTAACAAATCTTTGAGCATCGTAATAAGTATCACTTGATTTCATTCCACTACCACTGATAATAAGTGGAGTTCTTGCTTCATCAATTAATATACTATCGACCTCATCTATTATCGCAAAGTTATGACCACGTTGGACTTTTTGACTAAGTTCTACAACCATATTATCTCGTAGATAATCAAAACCCAACTCGTTATTTGTACAATATGTAATATCACATTGATAAGCTTTTTTCTTTTCTTCATCAGTCATCCCACTAACAGCAACACCGACAGAAAAAAAAAAAAAACGATGTACTTTGCCCATCCACTCAGCATCACGTTTAGCTAAGTATTCGTTAACTGTTACAACATGTACGCCTTTTTCGGTTAAAGCATTAAGATAGGCAGGTAGTGTTGCAACTAATGTCTTACCTTCACCTGTACGCATTTCGGCGATACGTCCTTGATGCAGAGCAACACCACCCATAAGTTGCACTCTGAAATGTCGCATGTTAAGTACGCGCTTACTTGCCTCTCTTACGCACGCATATGCATCAGGTAAAATATCATTTAATGTTTCACCATTTTTCAAGCGTTCCTTTAATATCTTTGTTGTCTTTATAAGTTGCAAATCAGTTTTCGCTTGATATTCAGGCTCTAATGCTTCAATTTTATCAACAATTTTGCTTAATTTTTTTATATTTTTTCGATTTTCTGCCCCAGCTATAAATGAAAATAGTCCCATAGTATCTCCTTATGTTGTGCAAATAAACACACTTTCATCATTAATAATAATACAAATTGCGATATTTGCAAAGTATATATTTGTCATTTTTTAGTTTTAACTTATCAAAAGGTCAATTTTTCTAATTCTTTTGCCATATTTAGTGCCTTATAAACATCTTTGAATGGCTCATAAGGTGTACGAGCAATTGTTGCTACATAAATCTCTTTACATTTTGCATCCAATAATTTTATACAACAATTATTTGCTGTTGCTCCCGTTGTCAACACATCATCAATAAGTAAAATAGTTTTATCTTTGATTGGTTTTTTATCAACCACTTTAAAGGCATCAACCAAATTTTCATTTCTTTCCTTCTTAGTCAAATTAGTCTGCGTGTCGGTGTCTTTCGTTCTTATTAATACCTCTTCTAACAGTGGCTTTTTACACAATTTTGCTAATTCCATTGCAATAAGGAGTGATTGATTATACCCTCTTTCCTTTAATCGTTTATCGCAAATCGGCACCGGAATAATTACATCAAAATTTATCTTTTCTGCTTTAACTTTGTCATACAAAATAAAGGCAAGTGGTTTTGCTAAATATCTAGCATTACCATATTTTAATTTATGTATAAGTTTTACTACTTCGCCTTTGTACCAAAGTGGTGCAATCGCTTTTGTGAAATATCTTTTGGTTCTTTTACAATCAAGGCAATACTCACCTTTGCCGGTGATGTTTCTTCCGCATTTTACACACACCTTTTCTTTTGTAAATGGCAAGTGAATTAAACAGTTATCACATAACATGTGTGTATTGTTTTTGACAATGTCGTCGTTGCAAACAATACACTTAATCCCTTCTGGATAAATCATATCTAAAATTTTCTTAAACATATATTCCTTTATTTAAACAAAAATTCGGTATTTTTCTTTTGTTCCATAATTAATTCAGTCAACATACTATATCGCATTGCGGTGTAATTATTGTTAACCATTCTTAACACATTGTACTTTGTCCCCACAAGCACCACCATTTTTTTTGCCCTAGTCACCGCCGTATATAACAAATTTCGTGTAAGTATTTGTGGAGATCCCGCAACTAGTGGAATAACTACCGCATCAAATTCACTACCTTGACTTTTATGAATAGTCGTAGCATAAGCAACTGTTAGTTCAAATATATCGCTACGCGGATATACACACACCCTATCGTCATCAAATTTTACTTTTATCTCGCCTGCTTGACTTATTTCTTCAATATATCCAACATCACCATTAAATACTCCTTTGCCCTTTTCAACAAGCATTCCATTTTTTCTTTGCCATTCGATATCATAATTGTTAACAATTTGCATTACCTTATCGCCTTCGCGATAACAATTTATTTCAAGATTAATTTCTCTTTTGGCAAAACTTTGAGGGTTGAGTAATTCTTGTAATTTGCGATTAAGATTATTTACGCCACACACTCCCGTCTTCATCGGAGCTAGAACTTGAATTGATGTTGGGTCAACATTGAGGTAGTTAGGTAATCTATTTGTTACAAGTTCCACAACGGTTTGCAGTACCGAATCACTATCTTTTTGGTTTTCAAAAAAGAAATCGTTGCTTTTGTTACTAAGGTCAGGCATTTCGCCATTATTAATAGCGTGAGCATTTTTTACAATAAGACTTTTCTCATCTTGGCGATAAATTTGAGTAAGACAAACACTTTTAATAATCTCGCTCTTTAATAAATCATGTAATACATTACCTGCTCCTACGCTTGGTAATTGGTCTTTGTCTCCAACGAGAATTAACTTGCAATCTTTGGATAATGCTTTAAGTAAACTTGACATAAGTTGCACATCAACCATACTTACTTCATCTAGTATAACTACTTTTGCTGGCAACTTATTTTTTTCGTTATAAAAGAATAAACTATTTTTCTCGTCTTTGAAATTAACTTCAAGGGCACGATGAATGGTACTTGCCTCCCAATTACAAGACTCGCTCAATCTTTTTGCAGCACGGCCAGTGGGTGCAAGCAAACATATTTTGCTGGTGTATCTTTTTAGTAAATACAATATACATTTTACAATGGTGGTCTTACCTGTTCCGGGGCCACCTGTGATGATACTTACATTTTCTTTTATTGCGGTTTTAATTGCTTTTAACTGGTCTTCATGAAAAGTAATTTTATTTAATTGTTGAAAAGTATTTATCTCTTCATCTATATCGTTATCAATGCCATTATCCCCAATCAATAAAAGATTTATATTTTTTGCAATGCTTTGTTCAAGGTAATAAAATTTACTTAACATTATAACGGCTATTTTGTTTTTTTGTAATGCTTTAACACTACCATCAATTATAAGGCTATCAATAGCACTTTTGTACAACATTTCATAATCTTCAATGTTAAGGAGTTTTTTGCTCTCTTCTTTTAACCGCGTAATAGGAAGACAAGTATTGCCTGACTTTTCGCTACTGTCTTTTAATATATGTAATATACCTGCTCGTATTCTAAACTCACTATTACTTGCAATACCCATGCTCTTTGCTATTTTATCAGCAGTCAAAAATCCAACCCCATCTATATCCTCTATCAATTTGTAGGGATTAAAAGAAACAATGTCTATTGTTCTATCTTGGTAGGTGTTAAAAATTTTTACTGCCATATGAGTTGATATATCGTATTCTTGCAAAAACATTACGGCTTTTTGCATATTTTTTATTTCATTGAATGCCTCACTAATTGCTTGGGCTTTGGTTGTACTAACACCTTTAACTTCAGCTAAGCGCTCTGGTGCAAATTCTATAATATCCAATGTATCTAACTTAAATTTCTCAACAATTAAATGTGCAGTAACTGGCCCAATACCACGGATTAGTCCACTTGATAAATATCTCTCAATTCCCTCCAAAGTATTTGGTCTACTACTTTTGACAGATTTAACAGCAAACTGTCGGCCATACTTTTCATTGTTGACCATATCTCCAATTAGTTCGACATATTCTCCCTCAATAATGTTACCAAAAATACCCACACAAGTTAATGGGACACCACTTCTATCAAGTACAATAACCGAATAACCATTATCGGGATTTCTAAAAACGACCTCTTCGATGCTACCTTCAATTTTCATATATGTATTATAACATAGAAAATCAGTTAATCAAAATATTTTAAACACTACCTTATCAAAACGGCAAAAATAATCAATAATGAGTTTACATTTTTTGTTTATGCTGTTATTCTAAAAATGGAGAAGCAAAATGATAAAAGTTGATTTAACAAATAGCACAATAAATATAAAGTCTTTACCAAAAATAACCATAGGAAATATAATTGAAAAATATCCAAATATAACCGGGTGGATTAAACCAATAAAAGTTGATACAACAATTAAGGATATTATCGCGACTGCTCATAATATTAATAAAAAGGTTGATTATTTATTAGTAATTGGTGTCGGAGGTTCAATCAATGGTACAAGAGCTTGTCTATCAATGCTAAAAAATAACAATAAAGTTTTGTTTGTTGGAGAAACATTTGATGAAGATGAAATAATATCAATCAAAAATATTTTAACTGGCAAAAAATTTGCAATAAATGTTATCTCAAAATCTGGGCAAACAAAAGAAACATTGATAACATTTGAATTGTTTGAAAAATTATTACAACACACAACAAAAGACTACAAAAATTATATATTTGTTACAACGGGTGTTAACTCTCCCCTTGATCAATATGCACTAGCAAATAATTACAAAACTTTTCATATTGCCGACGATATAGGTGGAAGATTTTCAACTCTAACGCCTGTTGGGTTGTTTCCAACGGCTTTTGCTAATGTTGATATTAAAAAAATTATTTTAGGGGCAAACGAGCAATTACAAGCAGTTAAAAACTCAAATAATGATTGCCTTAAATATGCCATTGCAAGATACAAATTATATAAAAAACATAAAACAGTCGAACTTGTCTCGACCTTTAATACCAAATTATATAACTTCACATTAATTGCCGAACAATTACTTGCCGAAAGTCTTGGTAAAAATGGCGGCGGTATCCTACCTCAAAAAACACTATACACAAGAGATTTGCATTCAATAGGACAATACGTTGAAGAAGGCAAAAAACAACTTTTTGAAACATTTTTAGTAATCCGCAATCAATCAAACAATATTAAATTAAATAAAATTTCAAACAAAAACATCGATTACTTAAATGGCAAAACGCTATCACAAATAAATAACTATGCCTATCAAAGTGTTTTGAAAGCACACAAAAAAGCACTCGTCCCAACAATTACAATTGTAATTGATGATATGAGCGCTTACTCTTTTGGAAATATGTATATGTTTTATTGTCTTGCCTCTGCCTTTGGAGGTATAATAGCAAAGGTTAATCCTTTCAACCAAAATGGAGTTAATAACTACAAAACAAACTTAAATAACTTGTTAATGAGCAAAATATAATCATTTTAATTGATTTATATTATAGCATAATATTGAACCATTACCCATTCTTGTCCATGTCAACATATTATTGCTATTGCTATTAAAAAAACAATTATTAATCGCATAAGACGTGCAACTATGTGCAACAAGCAAGATATTGTCTTGCTCTTTTTTCTTTTTTAGAGTTTTTAAAAATTTATATGTTCTTTTTAAATAATCTTTGCCTCCCTCTAATTCTTTATTAGAATAATTGGGATTTAAATAGTTTTGATACCATTCGCTGTTTTCATAATTTTTGTTGATATTTTGCAAAAGATTTCTCTCTTTGAGTGCCTGTTCAATTTCGTATTTTATATTTAATTTTTTAGAAATAATATCTGCTGACTGTATGCATCTATTATAAGGAGAACAATAAATTTTTTTGATATCACACCCTTTTAAATATTCGCAAGCATATTTTATTTGCCTTTTACCAATTCGAGTTAATTTATCTCCAATAGCCTCGCCATGTCTAATTAAGTATATCAACATATTTTTCTCCTATAATGCATTTCTTAATATATTTATGATGTCGTCTTTAAGAACTCTTTTTTTGTT
>CALVZT010000045.1 GCA_944372595.1 uncultured Clostridia bacterium | reverse complement strand
ACTTATACTGATCAAGAAACTGGTCAAACAATTATTGCTGGTATGGGCGAATTGCACCTTGAAATAATTGTTGATAGATTAAAAAGAGAATTCAAAGTAGAAGCAAACGTTGGTCGTCCACAAGTATCTTATCGTGAAACTATTAGAAAAGCAGTTAAAGCAGAAGGTAAGTACATCAGACAATCTGGTGGTAAAGGTCAATATGGTCACTGCTGGATTGAGATGGAACCACTTGAACCAGGTAAAGGTTACGAATTTGTTGATAAAATTGTTGGCGGTGTAATTCCAAAAGAATATATCCAACCTATCAATAATGGTATTATGGAAGCAAAACAAAATGGTGTTCTTGCTGGTTATGAAACAGTTGATTTTAGAGTAACAGTATTTGATGGTTCTTACCACGATGTCGACTCATCAGAAATGGCATTTAAAATTGCTGGTTCAATGGCATTTAAAGAAGCAGCTAAGAAGGCAGACCCAGTTTTACTTGAACCTATTATGAAAGTTCAAGTTGAATTGCCTGATGATTATCTTGGTAATGTTATGGGTAACTTAACAAGCAGACGTGGTATGTTACAAGGTACAGAGTCTATTGCAGGTGGTTCAACACTTATTAATGCAGAAGTACCACTATCTGAAATGTTTGGTTATGCTACCGATTTGCGTTCAGCTACACAAGGTAGAGGAACATTCAATATGGAATTTAGTCACTATGCCGAAGTACCTAAATTCATTGCTGATAAAATTATTGGCGAAAGAGCAAAAAAATAATTAAATAAATGCTTAATTTATTTGCTAAAAAAATATATTTATGATAATATTGCTTTGTAAGCAAAAAAATAACTTTTAATGTTCAAAAAGGAGAATTTTAAAATGGCTAAAGCTAAATTTGAAAGAACAAAGCCACACGTTAACATTGGTACAATCGGCCACGTTGACCATGGTAAAACTACACTTACTGCCGCTATTACAATGGTATCTGCTGGCAGAGGTATGGGTCCACAAATGAAATATGAAGATATCGATAAAGCTCCAGAAGAGAGAGCAAGAGGTATCACAATCAATACTGCACACGTTGAGTACGAGACTCCTAAACGTCACTATGCTCACGTTGACTGTCCAGGACACGCAGACTATGTTAAAAACATGATTACTGGTGCTGCTCAAATGGACGGTGCCATCCTAGTTGTTGCTGCAACTGATGGTCCAATGCCACAAACAAGAGAGCATATTCTTCTTGCTCGTCAGGTTGGCGTTCCTTATATTGTTGTATTTATGAACAAAGTTGATCAAGTTGATGACCCAGAACTTCTTGACCTTGTTGAAATGGAAATTCGTGAAATCCTTAACGAATACGGATTCCCAGGAGATGATACTCCTATTATTCGTGGATCAGCACTTAAAGCACTTGAAGCAGCACAAGCTGGTAAATATGATGACCCTGCATGCAAATGTATTGATGAATTGCTTAATGCAGTTGATTCATTCATTCCTGAGCCAAAACGTGCTACTGATCAACCATTCTTAATGCCAGTTGAAGACGTATTTACTATTACTGGTCGTGGTACAGTTGCTACTGGTAGAGTAGAAAGAGGTGTTGTTAAAGTTGGTGACACTGTTGAGATCGTTGGTATGGGTTCTAACAAACAAACAGTTATTACTGGTGTTGAAATGTTCAGAAAACTTCTTGACCAAGCTCAAGCTGGTGATAATATTGGTGTATTACTTCGTGGTATTCAAAGAACTGAAATTGAAAGAGGACAAGTACTTGCTAAACCTGGTACAATCAAACCTCATACTAAATTTACTGCAGAAGTTTACGTATTGAAGAAAGAAGAAGGCGGACGTCACACTCCATTCTTCAACGGATATCGTCCACAATTCTATTTCCGTACAACAGACGTTACTGGTTCAATTGAACTTCCAAAAGGCGTTGAAATGGTAATGCCAGGCGATAACGTATCAATGACTATCACACTTATCACTCCAATAGCAATTGAACAAGGACTTCGTTTTGCTATTCGTGAAGGTGGTAGAACAGTTGGTTCTGGTGTTGTATCTTCAATTATTGAATAATTATAATTAACAAAAAAACAGCGTTTGCTGTTTTTTTTTGCAAAATTTGTGTAAAAAAACATAGGATATTGACAAAATAATTATATTTGATATACTTACTATAATTGAGGTTTTATAAATGAGACACAATTCCATAATTTTTTTTATCACAATTATTTAATAAATCGCCAGAGGTGATAGAACAAGCAATAAATAAATATTTTATGGTAAAGTATGCTCCTGACAGAACAATTATAAATAATATTAATGTTATCGGAAGTTATTTATCTGATAATAAATTATCAGAACAAGACAACAAACATAGGATTATGGATTTTGCTTATGACAATATTAATTTGCTTGCTTATAAGCCAGATAATTTAAAAAAAATATTTGATTATTACCAAAAAACTTTTAAATTAACAGCAAATGAATTTTATAAATTAAGAAAAACAAAAATATATAATATTTCGCCACAAACTTGTGAAAATGTAATTAAATATTTTCAAGAAAAATTAGGAATAAATAGAAATGATGCATTAAAAATAATAACTAATAACTTTTCTGTTTTAACTTATGGATATGCTAACAACGGCGATAATAGTTCAAAACAATCTATTCAGCAAAGAGTAGAGCGATTACAAAGTCTTTTGGGTTGTGATGATCAAACTCTATATAAAATATTAAAAAACTATTCACGAACAATAGGATATACGGACGATTTATTGATTAAAAAAATTGAAAATATTAAGAACATTTTTAATATCAATGATGAAAGAGCAAAAAACTTACTTTGTAATCATTTTAGAATTATAAATGAATCTACGGAAGAATTAGTACAACAAGTAGAATATTTACAATCGTTAGGATTTGATAAAAAATTTTTATTAGAAACACCATTTTTGTTAACTACACAAATGAGTACATTAAAAGCAAAATATATATTAGGGCGGGTGTTTGGTGTTCCGCTCATAAATAAAGATATTTTTATTAATAATTTTTATACAAGTTATGCCAAACTTAATTTGATTGAATATCTAAAACAATCGAAGGGAATTGAAATGCCTATTAGTTTGTTGGGATGGTCAGAAAAGACGACAAAAGAAAGAACTGGACTTAATATGGAAGAATTATATTCAATATATCCGCTAGATGAGAGTATCTTATTGAAATTAAATTTCATTTATGAAGATTTAACTTCTAAAAATACTAATTTACCAAAATTAAGTTTAACAGATGAAGAAATTAAGTTTTTGATAAATCAAAAACCTCCCAAACTAATTGAAATATTTAATGATAATAACGTCAGTTATCAACAAAGTTGCGAACAGCAGTTAAATGAAAACAATACTAATATTGGAGGAATGGTATAGTGACAAAAGATGCGATAAAGGTGCTTGCTAATGAATTAAATAAAAGTGAAGAAGAGATAATAGAAAAATTAGGTAGTCAAATATCTCATATAAATGTGCCAGCTGATAAGTTACAAAATAGAATTGAAATTATAAAGAAACTGTTAGAAAACAAAAAATTATCGCAAAAGGTCAACAATGAAAGAGGTACAGAATTTGTATTTGATAATATGCAACTATTAATGCAAGATGAAGAAAATGTTAAAGATTTATTTTTCTTTTATAACAAAAAATTTGGATTAACACTTAATGAAATGTATAAGATGAAAGGTACTAATCTGTTTAAGACAACTCTAAAAAATTTGTTGGAGTTAATGGACCACTTAATTATAACCCATAAACTTGAAGAAAAAGATGTTATTAAAATAATAAAAAACAATCCAACCCTTGTAACTTTAAGTAGAGAAACAATTAGCAAAAACATTGTATATATTCAAAAAAGATTAAATTTATCAGAGGAACAAATACAAGTAATTATAAAAGGAAATCCAAGACTTTTGGGTGTTGGTAGTGAGTCTTTTGATAAAAAACTAGAAGAGATTAAAAAAGGTCTTGATTTTCAAAGTTTACCAAGCAATATTAATCAAGAAAAATTATTATCAGCTATTATTGTTAAAAATAATAGAATACTCAATACTGATGAAGCATATTTAAAAGAAAAATTATCTAAATTACATTCCATTGATATAGATAGAGAGCATGCAATAACTAATCCTATGATTTTAACCGTTCCAACAGAAACAGTTAGAACAAAATATATGTTAGGACAAGTTTTTGATGTTCCAAAGTTAAATAATGGTTTTTATATAAATAATTTCAAAACTACTTACGCAAGATTAATGGCCCTAAAAGAAAGGGAAGAAAAAACTGGTGAAAAAATTAGATATGCCAAAGTTACTTCAAGTAAAGCACAATTTGAAAAATATATTGGAGATACTATGACAAATCTTTATAAAAAATATCCATTTGATGAGGCGGCTATGAATGTTTTAATTGAACAATATAATGAAAAAGTAGCAACTTCTAAGAATTTACCTGATATTAAGTTACAAGATAATGAAATATTTACTACCATTAATCAAAATCCTCCTGCTATGGGAAAAGATGAATAAAAGAGGTAAACTATGAAAAAATATTTGATGAGTTTGGGATTAAAAGATTTTGAAGCAAATTATATTTTGGGTCAAGTAGAAAATGCAGATGAGTTTACTGTAAAAGAATTAAAGGAAAACACAAATATTTTGTTAAAATATGTGCCCCAAGAGAGTTTAACTCAAATTATTTTATTAACACCTTCCATTATATTTCATGATGGAGAATATTTGGAAAATCAATTAAAAGAAATCCAGAAAGATTATAGTGATGTTGAACATTATCTTTTATATAATGACAACCCAATATAATAAATAATAAAGTCCAAATTTATGGACTTTTTTTTTGTTATTTGATATAATCACGAAATAGGAGGTTAATATGAAAAAAATATTATATAGTGCTACTAAGCCAACTGGAAGACTAACATTAGGCAATTATATCGGAGCAATAAATTTATGGCGTAGTATGCAAGAAGACTATATTTGTTACTTTGCAGTAGCAGACCTTCATTCTTTAACTATTGATATTAATCCTAACGAACTTAGAGAAAATACTTATGCTCAACTAGCGACTTTCTTGGCATTTGGACTTGACCCACAAAAGAGCATAATTTATGTGCAATCTCATGTAAAAGAACATGCTGAACTTGCTTGGATTATGAGTTGCAATACCTATTTTGGTGAGGCGTCAAGAATGACACAATTTAAAGATGCAAAAGCAAAAAATAAAAACATAAGTGTTGGGTTATTTACTTATCCAATGCTAATGGCGGCAGATATTTTGTTATATGATTCAAGTGTTGTTCCCGTTGGTAAAGACCAAATGCAACACGTAGAAATATGCAGAGATATTGCAATGCGTTTTAACAATAAATATGGTAAAACATTTGTTGTCCCAGAAGGAATAGTGCCTTCTGTTGGCGCAAAAATAATGGGGCTACTTGACCCAACTAAAAAAATGGCAAAATCTGGAGATAATGACAACGATGTAATATACATAGAAGATGAAGACGATGTTATAAGAAGAAAGTTTAAAAGAGCAGTTACCGACAGCGATAATTGTATTAAATATGACCCAACAAATAAGCCAGGGGTTAGTAATTTAATAACTATATATTCTTGTATGAAAAATTTGTCTATAAATGATTGTGAAAAATATTTTGAAGGCAAAGGATACGGGCAATTGAAAAACGAAACAGCAGAAGCTGTTATAGAAGTAATTGGACCTGTTAGAGAAAAGATTAAATCGCTATTAAGTGACAAAAGATATCTTGATGAAATTGCTAGACTTGGAGCAGAGAAAGCTAGTAGTATTGCTAGAAAAAAATTACAACTTGTTTATAAAAAAGTTGGACTTATGTTATAAAAAACACCCTCATGGGTGTTTTTTGGTAGAAATGGGAAAAATAATATTATCTTTTGCACACCTATATAAACTTTAAATGATTAAAAATTAATTTTAAATAAATTAGTATATTTAAACAGTGTTAGATAGTCTATCATTAAATTGACAAATATTATTTATCAATACAAAAACGATAGATCTACAAACGCACTTTTTATTATCCTCTGCATCCACACGAGCCGTTGCAACCGCAACCATTGCATCCTATTGGATAACTATTACAGCCACAACCACAGCCACATGTGTTATTATTTTGTCCATTTAGTGCAAGCAATAATAACAATAAGAAATTGCTATTTGTGTTAAGATCGGTATCGGTAGCACTTGTATAAATGGATATTAA
>CALVZT010000044.1 GCA_944372595.1 uncultured Clostridia bacterium | reverse complement strand
CTTTGTCCTATAACTAATACTTTATCGCCTTGTTGTAACGTCGCTAATTGATTAATATAATAAGGGTATTCGTATGCCGTTGTATTATTTGTTACTGTATAGATTTGAGCAGGAGCATCAAGCATTGTCGCAGTCAAATAATCGTCTGGTTTTTGAAATTCATTCAAATTATCTACAAAAGTTGTATCATTTAGCATTAATAATTCTTGTTCGACTGTATTATCTAACGATATATAGTAAATATTTCCATTAACTTTATCTATACAAAAGTCAACATATTCTGAACATGTAGTAGTTGTTTTTTCGTTAGTTTGAAGATTGATTTTTGTTATATCTGTGCCATTTTGAAGGTATAGGTTGCCTTTATAATCAACATCAACATTTGTATATGGGTTATCGTTATTGTATTCTTGAATATCATTTGTTTCCATATTATATTTTGTAATGCTTGCTTGGTTGATTATATATAAGTTGTTTAATAAGTCACATACTACTTGACTATCTTGATTAACTGATATTGTTGCTGGAAGTTTGAATGCTAATTCCATTCTATTATTCTTGTATGTAATAACGTCATTGTTGCCGGAAACAAAATAAATATTGTTATTTGTATCGTTAAATGAGAATAATATGCTTGAAGGAACAAACTCATTATTACCTTCGTAATATCTATAATGGGTTGTTACGTATTCGCCGTTTAGTTTGAATTGCTTAAATTCGATGTTGTTGTTATATATAAATGCATGTTCATTATTTATTGCAAAAACGGTGGGGGAGTTGAGGTTATTTGATTCAAGTCCATAACTTCCTATTTGTGTATTTGTGGTTGCATTAAATAAAAAATGTCCGTCGCCATCATTACCGCTATCAAGTATATAAACATTGTTGTTATATATCGAAATTGAGGTTGGGTTATAATATACCTTTGCCTCGTTGTTTGCGTATGCGGTGTCGTTTGTAAAAAAGAATATAAGACATACAAACATTATTATTGTTGATAATATTAATTTCTTTCGCATTTTAACCCCTTGCAGTCTTTTATAAATATATTGTACACTTTTTCGACATTTTTAACAACGATTTTGAGCATAGTTTGTTCTTTTGGTAAATTGTTAATTTTTGATAATAATAATTGGTAAAAATTTCCAAAAATCTACAAAATATGTCATACATTGTCATAATTAATATGTTATTATCGAACAAGTGTTTGACAAATAGGAAAAACTAACACAATTTTGAACGGAACAAATATTTTTGAAATAAAATTGTACAAAAATATTAAAAAATTGTGTCAGCAAACATTGACACTCAAAAAACTGTCTAATATAATTAGAATGTGCTAAAAAAAATAGCATCTCCTAATAGTCAAGCATTAATGACTTCCACATGAAAAAGGGGGAAATATGGAAGATAAAATTTTGGTTAAGTCAATGTTGCATGTTTATAAACATCTTGAAGCATTGACTCTTTCTTTGGAAAAGATGGCAAAAAATAAAGGAGTTGGTTCTTATTATAGTTATGATGATACGTTAAAAGAGATTAATAACATATTAACCTTGACGGAAAGAAAGATTTTTTTGATTAATCTCAAAGTATTAATTGATGAGATTATATTATCGCTAGATAAGGAACTTGGAAAATTATTGGTTTTGAAGTATGTGGACGAACTTGATAATGATGCAATATCTGTTCAATGTAATTTGACCGAAAGGACATTTTTTAGACAACTTAATAGAGCGTATGATGGCTTTTGTAAAAAATTACAAGTTGTTAGTAAAGAACGACCTAACTTTTATAACCAAATATTGAATGATTCTTGGTTAAATGCTATCATCAAATTTTTAACTAAGGATGTTAGACAAAGTTACTACCTTAAAAATTCAACACTTCCAGTTGGACGTTTGTTTATGGAATGTCTTAATTCGTTGTATTAAAATTCATTATCATTATAATAAGAACTAATTATTTGTTTACTTTTGTGTTGTGCTGTATTTTTTCTAATAATTGCTGGCACAAATAACATTATTAATAACATTAGACAACTCAGTGAAACTATAACAGTTGTTATTGATATTTGTGTTGGGGTAGCAGTTGATACTGATGTGCTATTTGTAAAATTGATATTTTCGATATATGTTACCGATTCTGTATTAATTTCTAATTTGGATATTTTATCACACAATCCACCATATACATATCCGTACACTTTCTCGCCATTTATAGTTGTTGATATATAATACCAATCACTTCCTCTGCCTTCAATAGATTCTTCGCCATACAATGTGCCAAAAAAATTAATGTTTACCATAGTTGGAGCATTACCTATTTGTTTTGCATTTTTGTATGGAGAATCATATATTGCACTACCTTCGTTCGAATAAATTCTAAGGGTGCGAGTAGGATATAGAGTTTTTGGGGCATTTAATACACAACTAACATTGTTTTTATCTACATAGCCTACGATACCGTTATATTCAACTTTATACATATCCTCGTGTTCATCAAGTAATGTAACAAAATATGTTCTTGGTAACAAAAATAGTTTTTCTTTGTTAGTGTTTTTGTAGATATATGTTTCACTTTGCATTATTTGAGCAAAGTGATTTTGTTCTGCGTATGCATAACTACTTTTTTGTTGATTAAAAAAAATTATTGATATTGTCACTCCAAAAATCAAAATTATAATTTTTTTCATTTTTGCTATTTATCTCCTTATATGATTATTGGCAAGCGAAAAAGTTTTAAATCCTAATATTGATTATACTCAAATATATTAATTTATTTTGACATACATTGTCGTAAGGAGGCTTTTTATGTGAATACTGTTTTGTTAAGACTAAAAAAGATAGAAAAAGAATTAAATAGGCGAAAAGTCAATAATACATTATCAAGATATAACACTGGCAAAAAAATACACAAAAAACAACTCGAATTTCACAAATGTCCCAAACGTAATCGTTGGGTGTTCGGTGGAAATAGAAGTGGTAAGACGGAATGTGGAGCAGTAGAATGTGTGTATATGGCAAGGGGAATACATCCATATAGACAGAACAAAAAAGATACTGTTGGCTGGGTAGTATCTTTATCCACACAAGTGCAAAGAGACGTTGCTCAAAGTAAAATATTACATTACCTTAATCCTGATTGGATAGATAGTGTGGTAATGTCTTCTGGAAGAAAAGACAGTATAGAAAATGGAGTAATCGACTATATAATAGTTAAGAACGTATTTGGTGGCAAAAGTAAGATTGGATTTAAATCTTGTGACCAAGGTAGAGAAAAATTTCAAGGGACAAGTCTTGATTATGTTTGGTTTGATGAAGAACCACCAAGAGATATTTATATTGAATGTAAGATGCGTGTAATAGATAAATGCGGAGATATTTTTGGTACAATGACTCCGCTTAAAGGACTTACTTGGGTTTATGACGAGATTTATCTTAATTGCAATGACGATGATGAGGTTTGGTCTATTTTTATGGAGTGGGCTGACAATCCTTATCTTGATGAGAGAGAAATAAAAGCTTTGAGTGCAACTTTATCAAAAGATGAATTGGAGTCAAGACGATATGGTAAATTTATTGGTAGAGGAGGACTTGTATATAACGAATTTGATGTTAATACTCATATAATCGAACCGTTTGATGTGCCAAAAGATTGGTATGATATTATATCTATTGACCCAGGGCTTAATAATCCGTTATCGGCACACTGGTATTGCTGTGATTATGATGGTAACATATATGTTGTTGCTGAACATTTTGAAGCAGGACAGACGGTAGAGTACCATGCTAATCGTATTAAAGCGATATCAGATAGTTTAGGTTGGCATCATAATAGTAATGGAATGATTGAGGCATTAATTGATAGTGCTGCTAGTCAAAGGACGTTATCAAGCGTCAAAAGTGTAGTTGAATTATTTTATGACAATGGTATCCTTGTTAACTCAAAAGTTAACAAGGATTTATTTTCTGGAATTAGTAGAGTAAAAAGTTATTTAAAAGACGGACTTAATAATACCAAACTTTTTATTTTTTCTAGTTGTACAAATCTTATTAGAGAATTTAAAACATATTGTTGGTCTGACAAAGATGTTCCTGTTAAGAAAGATGATCACTGTCTTGATGAACTCAGATATTACATTATGACTAAACCCCAAAATATAGCACCAAAGAAATCAAAGTCGAGAATTGAAATAGACAAAGAAAGATTGATTAGAAAAATAAAAAATAATAAAAATTATGGACGCTATTTATGAAGAAAAAATATGAGATAAAAAAAACAACAGAAGAAGATGTCAAAAGTGCTTTGTTAAAAAAAGCACTAGGCTATGTAGCAGAAGAAGTGGTTGAAGAATACATAAAAGACCAAGATGATAATTTAATTTTAAACAAGCGTAAGGTTACAAGTAAAGTTGTGCCTGCTGATATTCCTGCTGTGAAAGTTGTTTTAGATTTAATTAAGGATGATGATTTTTCGAGTATGTCAGACGAAGAACTAATGCAAGAAAAAGACAGATTGCTCGAATTATTAAATAATTATGAGGAGGTTAATGATGATAATTGAGCCAACAAATCTTAATATCAAATGTGATATGATGGGGTGCAAAAACAAAGCAGATTATGCTATATACAATCGCAAACCGTATAAAATACCAGATATGCATTTTTGTAAAGATTGTCTTGATAATATGTATAGTGCTATATCTAAATTACGTGCTCCCAAGAGTCCAGAAAATATAATGAAAAAAATCAAAATAAAGGAAAAATAATATGAAAAAAAGTCAATTAGAAGAATTAGTTGCGTTTGTTACGGAGGATTTCAAAAGACGTCAATTAGAGCGAAAACAATTCGAAGCACAATGGCAACTTAATCAAAATTTTCTTATGGGCAATCAATATTGCTCAATAAACGTAAACGATGAAGTAGAAGATTATGATAAGCAATATTTTTGGCAAGAAAGAGAAGTTTATAATCACATAGCACCAATTGTTGAAGCAAGACTTTCAAAACTTGCACGTGTTAGACCAACCATGACTGTTGTGCCTGCAAGTGCTGAGGATAATGATATAAAACTTGCAAAGTTAAGTAAAAACATAATCAATTCCATTTATCATAAGTTAAATGTTAGTGATGTAATATTGCAAGCAACAAAATGGAGTGAGGTTTGTGGCACAAGTTTTTATAAAATTATGTGGTCAAATCGAGCTGGTCGTAATCTAACAAAAAAATACGATGGTAAAGATATATATGAAGGTGATGTTGAAGTTATTGCAGTTTCTCCCTTCGAAATTTATCCAGAAAGCAATTGTTGTGAAGATATTGATAGTTGTAATAGTCTTATTCATGCCAAAGCTTACAATGTTGGAGATGTTAAAAATATATGGGGAGTAGATGTCGAGGGGCAAGATGTTAATGTATTTACTCTTGATAATACGCAAGTATTAGGCGGACTTGGCTATAATGCTAATGTTGCAAAAGTTAGCAATAGTATAAAATCTAATCAAGCAATAGTAATTGAAAGATACGAAGCACCTACTACAAAATATCCTAATGGTAGATTGGTGATAGTATGCCAAGATAAATTACTATATGTTGGCGAGTTACCATATATTAATCTTGCCGACAACAAAAGAGGTTTTCCATTTATTAGACAAGTATCAATTGAGAATAATGGAAGTTTCTGGGGTTGTAGTGTTATAGAGAGGGTTATCCCTATTCAAAGAGCATTCAATGCAGTTAAAAATAGAAAACACGAATTTATGAATCGTTTATCAATGGGAGTATTAACAGTAGAAGATGGTTCTGTTGATACTGATAATTTGGAAGAAGAAGGATTATCTCCTGGTAAAGTTTTAATTTACAGACAAGGCTCAAATCCTCCTGCAATGATGAGTGTAACGAGAGTCCCAGTTGATTTTAACTATGAAGAAGATAGATTAATAAATGAGTTTACACTTGTCAGTGGGGTCAGTGACCTAATGCGTAGTAGTTCTGCCAACATTACAAATGTAAGTGGTGTTGCGTTACAACTTATTATTGAACAAGACGATACAAGAATACAGTCAGCGGTAGATAACATCAAAAATTGTATTAAATTAATGGCAAGTCATATTTTGCGGTTATATAAGCAATTTGCAACAACTCCAAGACTTTCCCGAATGTCTGCAACTAATGGAGAAGTAGAAACTTTTTATTGGGAAGGAAGCGACATTAATTCAGATGATATTATTTTTGAAACAGAGAGCGAAATTGGAGAAACTCTTGCCCAAAAACGCAGTATGGTATTTGAATTATTAAATGCAGGACTTTTGCATGATGAGAATGGTAAGTTAAGTAATAGTATGCGTGCAAA
>CALVZT010000043.1 GCA_944372595.1 uncultured Clostridia bacterium | reverse complement strand
CGTTACCTTCATAACTGACAGTAGAGAAGTCGCCCATAACCCATTTTGTTAAGTGAAGACCAGAAATGGCGCCCAAAACAAGCGCCAAAATAATTACAAATAGTATTTCAATAATGTTAAGTGCCTTTGCCTTTCTGTTCATACATTAATAGTAACACATAAACAAAAATTGTTAAAACGTTTACGTATTATTTATCAAACTTTTTTTTGATGAAAATATTTTAAATATTTCGACGAAAGGTATAATAAGTATTGATGCAATAAATACTGTTATCCATTGAGTTAAATTTAATGATGCTAATGAAAATAATGTTCGAACCCCAGGTAAAGATACAAATATGTTAATAAATAGCGTTATAAAGAACGAAACATTAAATACTTTGTCTTTAAAAGGATGAATTTCGAATAAACTTTTTTCTGTTTTGCAATTAAGACTATGTAGCCATTGCATATAACAAATTGTGTAAAATGCCATGGTAGAAGCTATTGTGTTATTGTATAGCATCAATCCAAGGCAAAATACTGACATTACTATACCTGTTTGAAGCAATGCGTGATACATTATAGTCAAACTAACTTTTTTTGTTAATAGACCTTTTTTGCTATCTCTTGGAGGTCTATGCATTACATCATCCGGAGCGCCATCCAAGCCTAATCCGAATGCTGGCAGACTATCAGTTGCTAAGTTAACAAAAAGCATTTGCGAAGGTAATAAAAACGCATAGTTAGGCAAAAAAAGAATGCAAAATAACATACATAAAACTTCAACAGTGTTTGTTCCAAGCAAATACAATACTGCTTTTGTTATGTTATCATATATTTTACGTCCTTCTTCAATTGCGACGACAATTGTCGCAAAGTTATCGTCGGTTATTACCATATCGGCAACAGACTTGGTAACATCTGTACCACTTCCCATTGCAATACCTATATCGGCAAGACGTATGCTCGGTGCATCGTTCACCCCGTCACCCGTCATTGCAACAATATTGTTTTTGCTTTTAAGAGCGTTAACAATTCTTGCTTTATGCTCAGGAACAACACGAGCAAAAACATTGTATTTATCAATGCAATCGATTAATTGTTTGTCGTTTAGTTTTTCTAATTCTTCACCAGTTAATACTTGGGATATGTCGCTTGATATGCCTATATTTTTTGCAACAGCAAAAGCTGTTTGTTTGTGGTCGCCAGTAATCATTATTGGCCTTAATCCAGCTTTGATACATTTACTAATTGCCGATTTTGTTTCGCGCCTGGGCTCATCACTAAGGCCAACTAGCCCTAAAAATGTTAGATTGGTATCAACATCTTCAATGCAACTTGTTGTTTTATAAGCAATTCCTAGTACTTTTAGTGCTTCGCTTCCCATTTGAGCATTTATTCTTAATATGTTTAATTTAAAATTGTTATCAAACAGTTGCGGTTTGCCATTGATAAGTATGTGGGTACACTTATTTATTAAATTATCAAGTGCTCCTTTTGTATAAGTTGTATAACCATTATCGCTTACAATAACGCTCATTAATTTTCTGTTTGAATCAAAGGGTTGTTCATGTATTCTTGGATAACTATTTCTTATATTGACGTAATTAATTTTTTTATCGATTATATATTCGAGTAAACTGTTGTCAACATTATTACCAATAATTTGTCCATCTTGTACTATTGAGTTGTTGCATAATATACAGGCGTTGTATATATTTTTTAATGTATCGCTGGTTGGATTAAATCTACCATCAGCATAAATTTTAGTTAAAGTCAGTTTGTTTTGGGTAAGAGTACCAGTTTTGTCCGAACAAATTATATTACAGCAACCAAGTGTTTCAACTGCTCGTAAGCGTTTTATTATTGCTTTTTGCTTTGCGATTTTTGTAACACCAAGTGCCATTATTATTGTAATGACGGCGGGTAAACTTTCGGGAATTGCAGCAACTGCCAATGCTATCGAAGTTAATAATGCATTTATAAAAGATACATTTGAAGACAACAATTCAATAGTAAATATTACTATACATATAGCAAGAACAGAAACAGAAGTTATTTTTGCGACCTTGTTGATGCTTTTTTCGAGTGGGCTAATGTCATTTTTTTTAACAGAAATTATTTTGGCTATTTTTCCCATCTCGGTATCTTGACCAACTGCTGTTACAACACCTATGCCTCTACCGTAACTAATAATTGTGCCACTATATACCATATTTTTTCTGTTGGATAATAAGGTGTTCTCAGGTAAAACCACCTCGGAATTTTTTTCTACTGGATTGGATTCACCAGTTAAACTGCTTTCGTTGCATTTTATACTATAACTATCAATTAAACGGATATCGGCAGGTACTATTGCGCCTGCCTCCAAATAAATTATATCGCCAACAACAATATCTTTATTTAATATTTTGATAATTTTATTATCTCTAATTACTTTGCTATATGGCTCCAAAGTTTGTTCAAGTTTATCAAGGGCGGCTTCGGCTTTTTTGTCTTGTATCACTCCAATAGTTGCGTTTAAAAAAACTATAAATAATATAACTCCTCCCTCAATTAAATCAGCATATTTGTGATGTGAGAGAGCAAGGGAAATTGAAATAACTGCTGATATTAAAAGAATTAATACCATCAAATTTTTGAATTGCATAAAAAACTTGTGGATGAAAGATTCTTTTTTTGATTTTTTAAGAATGTTTAGTCCATACTTTTTTTGATTAATTGATACTTGCTCACTTTTTAAGCCGTTTTTTGAGGTGTTGAGCGTTTTTAAAACTTGATTTTTATCTATAAAAAACATAAGTCCTCACAAATTAACTTAATAGTCTAATTTATGAGAACTTTTTGTAATTAATGATAAATTATGTAAAGAAGTATTGAGGTAAATTGCAAAACGGTACCTAGTAAAACAAACAAATGCCAAATGCTATGTATATATCTGCACTTGCTACCAAAGGCAAAAAATATTGCTCCAACAGTATATGATATCCCGCCTCCAACCAACAACCAAAATTCAAGAGTGGACAATGTATTAACCAACGGTATGAAAGCAAATAAAATGCACCAACCAAGAAGGATATAACTTATTTGACTCAAAATTTTTACTGCCTTCCAATGCATATTAACAGCATTAAGAGTAATACCCACAATTGATACTCCCCATACTATACCTAAGATTATATATCCTTGTAGCACCCCCTCTAATGCTATTAGACAAAATGGAGTATAAGTACCAGCAATAAGCAAGTATATTGTGCAGTGGTCAAAGATACGAAAAACTTTCTTTGCCCGATTAGGTCTTAAAAAATGATATATTGCACTCATTGTGTATAAGAGTATCATTGATATTCCAAAAATGGTCATACTGACAATTGCTATCGTATCGCCATAGTAATATGCATAAATTATACCAATAACAAGAGCAATAATACCAAAAGCTCCACCAACTATGTGGCTTACGGCATTAAATATTTCTTCTCCTTTGGTATATTTAGGTAGTTCTTTGTTAATCATAATGCCTCCTTTAAGCATTATAACACTTTTAAGAATATATTCTTAATTATTTACCTTGATTTTGTTTATTTGTCAAAACATTATACATTTCTTTAAATTTTGCAAGGTGTAGTTCTTCATCTAATATGATACGAGATATTACTGCTGAAACTTTGTCGTTATTTAATTTTGTTAACATATTTTTATAATCTCTTATGGCATTTTGTTCGGCACGAATATCATCTAAAAGTATTTTTTCTACACAAGTAGAATATGTAACATAAGACGTATTATAATAATTGAATCGTGCTGGTGGATAAGCAGTATATATTGGATTGGCACCAAGTCTAATCAATATTTTACCTAAAATTTCCAAGTGTAGCATTTCGGCAATGGATATTTCTTCGATGGTATCAGCGAAATCTTTATAGCCCTGATTTCCTAATACAATATATTGGTAAGAATATTGTAATATTGCTGTTAGTTCGCTTTTTTGTTGTGCATAGGCGGGCGATATTATTCTCGCTGTTAACTTGTCTTCTTTTATATCGTCAATATTAGGGTATGGCAAATCAACTATTTCTGGTTTCATACATTCCTCCTAAATATTGATATATATGAAAAAGTTAAAAAAAAAGTTAAAAAACAAGCGAATTATTCTTCCGCTTGTTTTATTGATAATCCTATTCTCTTTTTTGCAATATCAAGAGAAATAATTTTTACTTTTACTATATCTCCGACTTTAAGTGCTTCGGATGGATGTTTAATATAGCCTTTACTTATTTGTGATATATGAACAAGTCCGTCTTGATGCACACCTATATCAACGAATGCTCCAAAATCTATTACGTTTCTTACAGTTCCCGTAAGCAACATACCTTCTTTCAAATCATTTATATCAAGAATGTCGCTTCTTAATTCAACAGGTGGTAATTCTTCACGAATATCGCGTCCAGGTTTTATTATTTCGGATACTATGTCATTAAGAGTTGGAACACCAATACCGCAAACTTCGGCAACTTTTTGCTCACCTTTTAATTTTACAAGATTTGGCAAGTTTGCAATATTGCCGTTTTTGATGTCCTCCTCATTCAAATCAAACATTTGTAAAAGTTTGTGTGCCGATTCATACGTTTCCGGATGGACGGCGGTATTATCCAAAATGTTTTTTCCACCAATTATTCTTAAAAATCCTGCACATTGCTCATAGGCTTTATTGCCGAGTTTGGATACTTCAAGTAATTGTTCGCGATTAACAAATGGGTGTTTGGAGCGGTATTCAACAATATTTTTTGCAATTGCACCATTTAATCCAGATACATAAGCAAGCAAAGTAGGGGAAGCAGTGTTTAAATCGACCCCAACACTATTAACGCAATCTTCAACGACACCATTTAATACTTCTCCTAATCTTTTTTGTGGCATATCATGTTGATATTGACCAACACCGATTGATTTAACATCAATCTTTATTAATTCTGCGAGTGGATCTTGTAATCGTCTTGCAATGCTAACAGCACTTCTTAGTGCAACATCGAAATCTGGAAATTCTTGTGCACCAAGTTTAGATGCACTATATACCGATGCCCCAGCTTCATTAACAACTGCATAACTAACTTTGCAAGGTAATTTTTTAATTAAGTTTGCAACAAACATTTCACTTTCTTTTGATGCAGTTCCGTTGCCGATTGATATAACATCAACTTTATATTTTGTAATCAACTCTGTTAATTTCTGTTCAGCTTCTTCAATTTTGTTTTGTGGAGGTGTTGGGTAAATAACCGTTGTTGCAAGAACATTTGAGTTGCCATCAATTACAGCTATTTTGCAACCTGTTCTGTATGCAGGGTCAAGGCCTAGTATAACTTTATCTTTGAGTGGTGGTTGCATAAGTAATGGCTTTAAGTTGGACTCAAACATTTTAATTGCTTGTTCATTTGCTTTATCGGTAAGAGCAGTTCTTGCCTCTCTTTCAAGGGAAGGGAAGATTAATCTTTCAAAACTATCTTCAATGGTATTTGTTATTAAATCATTATATTTGTTATCGGGTTTTGAATATTTTTGACTAATTATTTCTAATGCTTTGTTATTGTTAATATTTATTTTTACTTTTAAGCAATCTTCACTTTCACCCCTATTTATAGCTAATATTCTGTGGCTTGGTATTTTTTTGATTGGCTCACTAAATTCTTTGTACATTTCATAAGTTGCACTTTTTTCATTTTCTACCAAACTTGTTGTAATTTCTCCACTATCTTCAATAAATTCTCTTAAAGATTTACGGATGTCCGCATCGTCTGATATTTCTTCTGCCAATATATCACAAGCACCCTGAATAGCACCAGCAACATCAAGACCATTTTCTTCGTTAATAAATTGCAATGCATATTCTTCAATATTATCAACTTGGTTATTAATTATTGCTTCTTTAAATGGTTGTAATCCATTTGCAATCGCAATACTTGCTCTTGTTTTTCTTTTTGGCTTATAAGGACGATATATATCTTCAACTTCTGCTAATGTTACTGCGTTTTTTAAGGCAAGTTCGATTTCGGGAGTTAACTTTTCTTGTTCGGTAATAGATTTGAGTACTTCTTCTTTTCGTTTGTTTAAATTGCGCAAATAATTTAATCTATCATTAAATTCTCTTAAAACTTGGTCGTCGCAACTACCGGTAAGTTCTTTGCGATATCTTGCAATAAATGGTATGGTACATCCTTCGTCTATTAATGAAATAATATTTTCTACATGATTAAGTTTGATGTCAAATTCTTGACTTAATATTTGATTAATATCCATATTTTTTTCCTTTTATAGTAATGTTTTGTTATTATAACAATTTTTCTCGGTTTAGGCAAATGTCTTTTGTATTTTATAAGTTGTGTTTTTTTTAAATTAATGTTATAATCAATAACATGAAAGATTCGGTTGATTTTTTAAAAAAGGACTACAAGGTGGATTATCATATACA
>CALVZT010000042.1 GCA_944372595.1 uncultured Clostridia bacterium | reverse complement strand
GACCATAAAATGTATTGAGGATATATTTAATTTTTTTACATAAACCTATCCTTTATATTTTTATAATTTAGAGGTTAATATGGATAAATTTATAATAAACGGTGGCAAAAAATTGTCAGGGAGTATTGATGTTCCTTGTGCAAAAAATGCTTACCTTGCTATTTTGGCTGCCTGTATGTTAAGTAGTGGCACTATTGTACTTAATAAGTGCCCTCAATTTCGTGATGTGGAATTAATGCTTCAAATTCTTACAAAACTTGGTTGTAAAATTGAAAAAATTGAAGATAAAGTTATAATTGATTGCTCTAATGCAACGGGGTATGAGATTCCACAAAAATTAGCAAGTAAGGTGCGCTCGTCAATATTTTTGTTAGGAGCAATAGTAGGTAAGTTAAAAAAAGCAAAAGTAGCATATCCTGGTGGTTGTGATATTGGTAATAGACCAATTGATTTGCATCTTAAAGGACTTAGAACACTTAATGTCAAGATTGATGAAAAGCACGGCTTTATAATGTGCGATGGCAGTAATCTTAAAGGTCAAACAGTGCATCTTGACTATCCAAGCGTTGGCGCAACAGAAAATATAATGTTGTGTGCAATTTTTGCAAAAGGTACTACACAAATTTTTAATGCGGCAAAAGAACCTGAGATTGTTGACCTACAAAACTTCGTTGTTAGTATGGGTGCAAAAGTGTATGGTGCTGGCACTAGTACTATTACGATAGTAGGTGTGGATAAATTACATGATACCGAATACACTCCAATCTCAGACAGGATTATTGCAGGTACTTATATGATTGCAGGAGCTACAACTGGATGTAATATTGAGATAAATAATGTCAATATTGAGGATATTTACTCATTAATTACAAAATTTAACAATTCTAGTTGCAAAATATCGTTAAGTAATGGTAAAATAAAGATGTTAAGTGATAAACGTCTTAAAACTTTTGGGAGCGTAGAGACATTGCCTTATCCTGGCTTTCCAACTGACTTGCAACCACAAGTTATGGTATTGCAAGCAATCAGCAAAGGCACTTGTGTTATTGTTGAAAATTTATTTGAAACAAGATTTAAGCATGTTGCCGAACTTGTAAAAATGGGTGCAGATATAACTGTTCGTAATCGTATGGCAATAGTTAATGGTGTCGATAAATTATTTGGGGCAGAAGTACAATCTTATGATTTGCGAGGTGGGGCCGCACTTACCATTGCGGGACTTTGTGCATACGGATATACAACAGTTAATAATGTAGAGCATATTGACAGGGGATATTATAAATTGGAGGAAGCATTCTCTTCACTTGGCGCAGATATTAAAAGAATAAAGGATGTTTGATGAAAACTAGACGCAGAATAATATTAATTGTTGTTTTGTTGGTAATTGTTACTCTTATTATTGTTACAAGTACAGTTTTTTCATTGAAGAATATCGAAATAGTATTTTATGATATTAATGATGTGCCAATTACTGATAATACAAAACTTAATCATTTTACCCAAGATGATTTTGAAAGTATTATTGATAGTGGCGAATTTAAAAAAGGTTCAACGGTGTTTTTGATTAATAAACAAAAACATATAGAAAAACTAGAAGCAAATAATCCTTATATTAAAATTATAAATATTGAAATAAAATTTCCTAACAAAATTGTTATAAAAGCGGTTGAAAGAGAAGATATGTATGCAATTCCTTCAAATAATGGTTATGCAATTTGTGATGATGAGATGAAAGTTTTAAGATTCTCTGAAACAGTTGATGATAATGTTTTGTTAGAAGGTGTTGATGTAAGTAGCGCAAGCGAAGGTAGTTTTGTTAATAATGGAATTAATGGCATAGTTGCAACATTAGGTGATTGTCTATATTCTGCTGGAATTGATAGACTTATTGCAAGAGAAAAGTTTAGTAAAATATCCCTAGTTAAAGCGGATTCGCAAAAATATAATTTGATGTTTAATACTATTTACAACGACAGTAAAGGTGTTACTATTACAATCGAGAATATAAGCAATGTCTTAGAGGCAAAGGTTTTGAAAGTAATCAATGCATTTAACTATGTGAATGATAACTTAGAGACTGGCAAATATTCGTGCGATGGAGAATTGGTAATTTCTGACAATTTACAATGCTGGTACGTTAATGAAGGTGAAGAAGAAGAAATAAAAACAGATAGTTAGAAAACTATTTGTTTTTTTTATGATTTTTTATAAAAAATCAAGTATTTTGCAAAAAATAGATATATTAGTTGCATTTATAAAAAAACGATTTAATTGTTTGACAAAAATTGACGTTAGTAGGTATAATATATTTATAAATTAAGGTGGGGACATGCCAAGAAAAATCGTATCGGTACTAGATTTTGGTTCTGAAAAAATAACTGTTATGGTAGGTGGTAGAGGTATTAATGGTACCTTTGATGTGAAAGGTATTGGAAATGCCGACTATGCTGGTTTTATGGACGGCGAATTTTTGCAACCAGATGAAATAAAACTTGCTATGGGAATTGCTATTAATAATGCCGAGAGCAGTAGTGATAGAAAAATTTCTGAGTTATTCGTTGGTGTGCCAGCTGAATTTACTTGTGTTGTTACCAATACTGTTAATATTAGTTATGATTCAAGACGATACATAACTAGCAAGCAAATTGAAGAATTATACAAAAAAAGTGATGCCACTAGAATGTTTAGTTCTCATCTTGCAATAAGTCGTTCGCCTATTTATTATCTACTTGATGATAATAACAGAGTTATTAATCCCATCGGAATGCAAACGAGCAGATTAGGTGTAATTGTATCTTATATATTAGTTGATAAAAAATTTGTTGATAAGATTTTAAGTTACAAAAACGACCTTGATTTAAGTTCAATAAAATTTGTTCCTAGTGCTTTATCCGAAGCAACGTATTTGTTGACCGAAAAGCAAAGAGAACGTTTTGCCATATTAATTGATTGTGGGTATATTACAACAAGTGTTTCTTTGATTAGGGGGAACGGATTACTCGATATGTATTCATTCTCGCTCGGCGGAGGTAACATTACTGGTGATTTGTCTCAGTGTTTAAAAATTACCTTTAACGAAGCAGAAGAATTAAAGAAAAAAATGGTTTTAACATTAGTTCCTCAAGAAGAAGATTATTATCATACCGAAGTAAATGGGATTAAAGTTCCAATCAAAATGACGACTGCTAATGAAATTGTTTATTGTCGTATTGATAATATTGTTAAAGCAATTAAAAAATGTATCGAAAGTTTTAAATATAGTTATCCAGAGCAAACACCAATTTATTTGACTGGTGGGGGTCTTAGTTATATCAAAGGCGGTAGGGAATATTTATCAAGAATGTTAGGAAAACAAGTTGATATTTTATTGCCAGCTGATCCGCGATTTGGACAACCTGAGAATTCATCTATAATTGGGCTTATGGATATAGCGCTTAAAGAAAAACAAGAAGAAACATTTTTCAAAAAATTACGCAAAAAATTAGGATTTGCAAGAAGATAATGGAGGATAATATGTACAACACAAATAACATTAGTCAAGTAGCAACAATCAAAGTAATTGGAATTGGTGGTGGCGGTAATAATGCTGTAAACAGAATGGTCGCTGCAAATATTACAAGCGCACAATTCGTCGCAATTAACACTGATAAACAAGCACTTCTTATGAGTAAAGCAACACACCGAATCCAAATTGGCGAGAAGTTGACTCGTGGTCTTGGTGCCGGCGCTGATCCACAAATTGGTGAAAAGGCAGCAGAAGAGAGCAAAGCAGTTATTACTGATGTATTAAAAGATTGTGACCTTGTATTTATTACTGCTGGAATGGGTGGTGGTACAGGAACTGGTGCTGCACCAGTAGTTGCTCAGATTGCCAAAGAAATGGGAATATTGACAATCGCTGTTGTAACAAAACCTTTTAACTTTGAAGGCAGAAAAAGAATGGAAAATGCCGAACTTGGCATTGAAAATCTTAAAAAACACGTTGATACACTAGTTGTAATTCCTAACGACAAACTATTAAAAATTGTACCAAAAGGTACCCCAATTGTTGAAGCATTTAGATGTGCCGATGATGTTCTTCGTCAAGGTATACAAGGCATATCCGATCTTATTGTTACTCCAAGTTTGATTAACCTAGACTTTGCTGATGTAAGATCAATAATGAAAGACAAAGGGCTTGCTCACATGGGTATTGGTAGAGCAAAAGGCGAGAATAAGACAATAGATGCTGTAAGACAAGCAGTAGCTAGTCCGCTTCTTGAAACTACAATTGAAGGAGCAACAGGAATACTTCTTAATGTTAAGGGTGGACTTGACCTTCCAATTGATGAAGTTGATGAAGCCGCTGAACTTGTAAGAGGTGTTGTTGATCCTAGTTGTAATATAATATTTGGCGCAAGTATTGATGAGGCGTTAAGTGAAGAAGTAGAGATAACAGTAATAGCAACTGGATTTGGCGAACAAAAACAAATGGATCCTATGTTTGCTTCGAACGAACAACGCACAGTGGATTTTAATAATTATGATAAAGATAAATATGAAAAATATTTGTATGACCAATTAAAAGGTGGCTCTCAAGAAAGTAAAAAATTATATGATGGCACTGGGTTAGAAAGTAAGGTAGAAGATAGGACTCCAACCTCTCGAATTTCAATAGATGATAGTAGCATACCACCATTTTTACAAAGGATAAGAAAAGACAAAAGATAGACAAAAAAGACATTCAATGTCTTTTTTTTATTTTCTTTTCGGTTGTAATTGCATAGCAAAAATTAATATAAATATTATAATTGAGTTATGCAAGTATATATTGAATATGCAATACTAGATAACTTAATAATAAATACAATTATTTTGTGTTTAACAAGTTTTTGCCTAAGACTAAAAATTTGTTTTTGGCGATTATTTTTGGCTGTTATTATTGGTACAACTATAACCATATTAATGCCATTGTATATTGTTAAATTTGAAATAATAGTTAAGATTGCAACAGGTCTTATAATGTGTTTGATTTGTTGCACTGCAAAGGGTTTAAGTAGCAATATAACTTATATTATAGTATTCTTGACCACAACTTTTGTTATTGGAGGATTTTGTTTCTTTATAATTTATTTGCTGGGAGGAGATAGTGAAAATTTACCAGTACCTTTAAGCATCATAACTTTACTTATTGCTATATATGTTTATTTTTTAACGAAGGCAATTAAAGTTTTTTATAGCAAGAAAAAATTACATAATTACATATATTCTGTAAAAATAAAATATAAAAACAAATGTGTTAGAATTAATGCATTTTTGGATACTGGAAATAGACTAATTGACAATCAAAAACCGATTGTTATTATTAATCAAAAAACTTTTGAAAAATTGTGCAATATTAAACTCTCATATATATTGCTATATAAGGATTTATCTAGGATAAATAATGCTCATTATATTAAATATAATACAATATCAGGGCAAGATAAATTACTTGTATTTAGTGTTGATGAATTTATTGTAGAAAACAAATCGACCATAGGTTCGGAAAATATATTAATTGGTGTGTCAATAAAGCCATTTGGCAAAGAATATGATGCAATATTAAATGCGGAGGTGTTATGTTAGATAAATTAAAAAAGTTATTACAAAAAATATTTAATTTTGATTTGGAAAAAATTGAAGAACAAATTCTTGCGTTTATATGTGGAGGAGAAGCTCTGCCTCAACCATTGAGTAACGAAGAAGAAAAAGAATTATTAGAAAAAAACGACGATGAGGCAAAAGCAATATTAATTGAAAGAAATTTAAGGCTTGTTGTATACATAGCAAAAAAGTTTGAATCTACTGGAATTGATGTAGATGATTTAATTTCAGTAGGAGCTGTTGGACTAATTAAAGCAGTACAATCCTTCAATAACGAAAAAAATATTAAACTTGCAACTTATGCTTCGCGTTGTATTGAAAATGAGATTTTGATGTACCTAAGAAAAGTAACAAAACAAAAACTAGAAGTTAGTCTTGATGAGCCATTAAGTTATGACAAAGAAGGTAATGAATTATTGCTTGGAGATATTTTGATAGGAGAAGAAGAATCTCTGTCAAAAGGCATGGAAAATAATTTAGAAAAGCAAATTTTGAAAAAAGCATTAAATAAATTATCTTTAAAAGAACAACAAATTATGACTTTAAGATTTGGCTTAAATGGTAAAGAAGAAAGCACACAAAAAGAAGTTGCAGATATATTAGGGATATCGCAAAGTTATATTTCAAGAATTGAAAAAAAGATTTTGAGTAGATTAAAAAAAGAGATTACAAAATTAAATGCAGTATAAAAAAACAGCATATTGTATGCTGTTTTTTATAGATCGTCAAGGCTAAATGGTTTTGGTCTAAATACTTTTTTGTTTCTTTCAACTATGCTATACATTACTTTTTCTTCATCAAGTGATTTTGAAATAGTATATGGTGCTTCGTATTTTTTTGTATTAAACATTGGAGT
>CALVZT010000041.1 GCA_944372595.1 uncultured Clostridia bacterium | reverse complement strand
CTTTTGCCTTCTGTTTTGTGAATGCCAGTTGGAATTCCTCTTCCGTTATCATTAACACTAACAGAGCCATCTTTATTTAATATAACTTCTATTTTATCACAATACCCAGCTAATGCTTCGTCAATACTGTTATCAACAATCTCTGTTATAAGATGATGTAATCCTCTCTCATCAGTTGAACCAATATACATTCCTGGACGCTTTCTTACTGGTTCCAAGCCTTCCAAAACTTGAATATCACCTTCATCATATTTGACAGAATGTGTAAGCTTTTTTTCTTGAGAATCTATCTCATTAATAACATCATTATTATCCATTTAAAACCTCTTAACAAAAAAAATAACCATAGATTGTTATCTATGGTTATATTATAATATATATATATATATAAGTAAAGTATTTAAGCCAATTTTTTTATATCATTTTTGCTTTTTCGCCTTTATTTGCCCATATATGACAATTAATATAATTAATAACACAACTATCTAGTTAGAACTATATGGCATTTACACTATAATAGAGCCATTTTTTATTAAAAACCTTTTGTCTTGATTTTCTAATGGATAAGGAAAATTAGTGCATGTAAGAATAGTTTGGATATCCTTAATTTGTAGTAAAAATTGTTTTTGTCTATTCTCATCTAATTCGCTTAATACATCATCTAGAAGTAATATTGGACTTTCTCCTATCTCTTCTTTAAATAATCTTAGTTCTGCAAGTTTTATTGTTAGTGTAGTCAGTCTTTGTTGACCTTGTGAGCCAAAATTTCTTATATCAATATCATTAATTGTTATTTTTATATCGTCCCTGTGGGGTCCAATTGTTGTATATTTAAGGTTAAAATCTTTTTCTAGGTTATTTGAGAGTTCGGTTAATATTTTTTGTTCAGTTTGTTCTTCACTCTCACAATATATGCCTTGATAACTTAAAGAAATATTTTCTTTATTAAATGTTATTTGTTTGTGTACGCTACTGGCATATTCGTTTAATTTATTTATGAAATTTAATCTTTTCATTATAATTTTGCTTGCTATTTTACTTAGTTGTTCATCCCAAATAGAAATAGTTCTTTTTAATATTTCATAATTTTGTGTTTCTTTTAATAATTTATTCCTTTGATTTAAAATTTTCTCATATCTAAGTAAAAGGTAAAAATAATTTTTATCTATTTGACTTATGTCAATATCCATAAATCGTCTTCTATCATTTGGTGCTTCTTTAACTAATTTAATTTCGTCAGGAGAAAAATATACTACTACTAATTCCCCCATAAGATCCCCAATTTTTCGTATTGGTATGTTGTTTATTTTTATCGTCTTTTTGTCGTTTTTGAGTACAAACATTGTAATTTTTGTTTTATTAAATTTTTTTATAACTTCTATATCTATGTTGGCTTGTTTTTCGCCCCAAAGTAATACATCTTTTTCTTTGTTTGTTCTTGGACTTTTACCAATACTTGCAAAAAATATACTTTCGAGAAGATTTGTTTTTCCCTGTGCGTTATTACCAACAAATACATTTAATTTTGAACCCAAAGTTATATTACACTGCTTATAATTACGATAATTTTGAAGTCTTATAGTTTTGATATACATTATTTTTTCCTAAATATATATATTATTTTTACTTGTATATTTTAATATATTTCAAATTCAATGTAAAGAAATCTTTTATTAAAGTTGACTTATTTCAAAAAAATGATAAAATTAGATTTGTAGTTATATATTTTGTTTATAAAAGGCTTTTGTATGGATCTAAAAAAACAATGGGAAGAAATATTGGATATAATCGAGAGTGAAGTAACCGCGGTTAGTTTTGATTTGTGGCTTAAAACATTAGAACCTCTTGATATTATAGATAACAAGTTAATTTTGTTAGCATCTTCTACTACTGCAAAAAATCAATTATTAAAATTACATAAAGACAAATTAAACTCAGCAATAGAAAGAATTCTTGATGGTGTAGATGAATTTGTTGCAATTGCCCCAGACGAAAAGGAAGAATTTTTCAAAAATTTAAATATTGAAAAAAATAATATCAAACAAAAAGAAAATAAAAAATCACTTTTTAACGAGAAATATTCTTTTGACAATTTTGTAGTTGGAAAGAGTAATCAATTTGTTTATGCTGCCGCTAGAAGTGTTGCGGAAGAACCAGGAATAAAATATAATCCATTATTCTTCTATGGTGGAGTTGGACTTGGTAAAACACACCTTCTCCATGCAATTGGTAATTATTTAACAAAAACAAGACCAGAACTTAATATTGTATATGTAACTTGTGAAAAGTTTACAAATGATTATATTGAATCATTAAGATCTGGTAAAGACAACTCTTTACAAGCATTTAGAGGAAAGTATCGTAATGTTGATGTTTTAATGATTGATGACATACAGTTTATATCAAATAAAACTGGTACACAAGAAGAATTCTTTCATACATTCAACGATTTATACCAAAATAACAAACAAATAATAATTTCTTCAGATAGACCTCCAAAGGAGATTGCAACATTAGAAGATAGGTTAAGAAGTCGTTTTACAAGTGGACTTATTCAGGATATTCAACAACCTGATTTTGAAACAAGGCTTGCTATATTACAGAAAAAAGCTCAGATAGAAAAATACAATATTGATAATGAAGTATTAAGTTTTATTGCAGAAAAGATTGATACAAACATAAGAGAACTTGAAGGTATGTTGAGTAAGGTAGTATTTTATGCAAGTCTTCTTGGCAAACCTTCGGCAACTATGAATGAAGCTATGGAAGCGATGAAAGACCACATAGATAATTCAAAAGAAAAAATAACAGCTGACAAGATTATTAATGTTGTATGTAATTATTACAATATAAAAAAAGAAGACCTTGTTGGTAAGAAGAAAAATAAAGAAATAGTTGAACCTAGACAAATATGTATGTATCTAATATCAGAAATACTCGAATTACCACTTGCAAGTATAGGTAGTTTATTTGGAGGAAGAGACCATACAACAGTAATACATGCAAGAGATAAAGTTGGTAGTCTTATTAAGACAAATTATAATTTAAAAACAACTATTAACGATTTAAAAGCAATGATAAAAGTGGATAACTAATTTTTATGTTAATAATTTCTTTATATTTTCACAATTTTATTAACAATTAAAAATTACCAAATTTATACATTTTAAACATAAAATAGTGTCAAAATATGTCTATTTTAATAAAAAATAAAAGTTATCAACATTTACACAATGCATAATAATGATAAGATTATTTAATAAAAAAAAGGAGATAAACAATGCAATTAGTATGTGATGGTCTTGACCTTGGAGTTGCAACACTTAAAGTAATAAAGGCAATATCAAACAAAACAACAAATCCTATTCTTGAAGGTATCAAATTAACAGCAATTAACGATACATTAGTTTTATCGGCTACTGACCTTGAACTAGGAATTGAAAAAACTATTAAAGCAGAAGTAAAAGAAGAAGGAGAAACAGTAGTACCTGGAAGATTTTTTAGTGAATTTATTAAAAAATTAGCAAATGAAAAAATTGAACTAACACTAATAGATAACAGATTAAAAATAAATTATACTGATAGTGAAAGTTATGTTCAATGCCTTAATATTTTAGAATTTCCTGACCTTAAAATTATAGAGGACGGCGAATATTTTACAATATCACAAAAGAATTTAAAATCACTAATAAATAAATCAATAATGGCAGTAGCATTAGATGATAGCAGACCAATACTAAAAGGTTGTTTATTCGAAATATCAGACAATGATATTAAATCAATTGCGCTTGATGGATTCAGACTTGCAAAAATAAAAATGCCAATCAAGAAAACAACTGCAAAAGCAAGTATAGTCGTTCCAGCAAGAAGTCTTAGTGAAATAAGTAAATTAATAGAAGATGTTGAAGACGATATTAATGTTTATATACAAAAGAATTTCTTGATGGTTGATTTAAATGATACAAAAATTATAACAAGACTACTTGATGGTGAATTCTTTAATTATGAACAAATTATACCAAGAGAATTCACAACAAATATATTAGTAAACAAATCTCAACTTGAAGATGCTCTTGATAGAACTGCAATATTGTCAAGGGTCGATAGAAATAATTTTGTCAAATTTGATGTTAAAGAAAAGTTATTAACATTAACATCTAATTCAGATATTGGTAACATTAAAGAAAACATAAGTATTTCATTAAGTGGAATGGATATAATGATTGCTTTTAATACAAGATACATATCAGAAAGTTTAAGAGCAATAGAAGATGAATTTGTTAAAATTTCATTTAATACACCATCTTCTCCATGTGTTATAACTCCAAATGAAGGTGATGAATATTTATATTTAATTTTACCAATAAGAATAATTAACAATTTATAACAAAAAAAACGTTGACAATAGTATAAAAGTTTTTTATAATAACAATGCTTTAAGTTTTTAACATCAATTAAGGAGAATAATATGAAAAGGACATATCAGCCAAATAAAAGAAAAAGACAAAAAGTCCATGGTTTTAGAAAAAGAATGGCAACAAAGAATGGTAGAAAAGTTTTAAAAAGAAGAAGAAATAGAGGCAGAGCGAAATTATCAGCATAACCCAGAATGCTCATCGATATTTATTTGATGAGTATTTTTTTTAATTAGGTGTGGTAAAATGTTAAACAAACAAAATCGCTTAAAAAAAAATAAAGAGTTTCAATATATATTCAAAAGAGGCGAGAGTTATTTTACTAAATATCTTGCTGTGTTTTTCGTAAAAACAAAAATAACTCCTATAAAAATTGGATTTAACATTTCATCAAAAATTGGTAATAGTGTTGTAAGGCATAAATTAAAACGAATAATATCCGAAAGAGTGCGAGAGTTATTACCTAATATTAATAAAAAATATAATTATGTAATCGTTTGCAGAATGGGAATAGAAAATTTACCTAATGAAAAAATTAGAGAAAATGTTGATTATTTATTAAATAAGGCGGGATTAATTGAAAGTATTTGACAAAATAATTTTTATTATAACTTACCCAATAAGACTAATTTTACTTGGATTAATTTATTTTTATAAATTTTGTATTTCTCCCCTACTTCCTAATACTTGTAGATTTACTCCAACTTGTAGTTCTTATATGTTGCGAAGTATAAAAGAGTATGGGGTATGTAAAGGATTTATAAAAGGGTGTTATAGAATTATAAGATGTAATCCTTGGAATAAAAAAACAGGATTTGATCCTGTTATAGATAATATAAAAGGAGATATTAGATGGGTTTTATAAATACACTACTTACTACTGTTAGTTGGCCAAAAGGTATGTGGGAATTTTTTATTAAAGTTTTTTACGATGGTATTACTAATTACGCATGGGCAATTGTAGTACTTACTATTGTATTAAAATTAATAATGTCCCCACTTGATTTTATGCAACGCAGAGTCGCTATGAAAAATACAAAAATGCAAGCAATGCTCGCACCAGAACTTGCAAAATTACAAAAACAATACGGAGCAAATAAACAAATACTTAACCAAAAACAAATGGAATTATACAAAAAAAATAATTACAACATTTTTGGTTCTTGTATAATAATGTTAGTAAATATGATATTGACCTTGGTTATATTTATAACATTCTATAATGGATTAAGAAATATATCTTACTTTAAAGCGCAAGAGCAATATAATATTTTAAAAGAAACATACATATCTCAAATAATTACTGACAAAAATGTTGACGAAGTAACTGCTGAGGAACTTGTTACAAAAATTAACGAACTTCAACAAACAGAAGAAGGACAAGCGTTGATACAACAAACAAACAAAAGTGTCATAGATAAATTTGACGATATTAAAGACAGTTGGTTATGGATAAAAAATATTTGGCGTTCTGACACACAAATATCCGTTATTGCAAGTTTTGATGAATACGTTCGTGATGCACAAATTAAGTTTGAAAGTGACGAAGAAAAGGAATTGGCAAAACAAGAATACGAGATAATAATGAATCCACTCAAAGACTCATTTAGTGGTGGTAATGGTTATTATATAATGACAATATTGGTTGTTGGTGTAAGTTTTCTATCACAATGGTTAATGAGAATTTCGATGAAACAAAAGAAAAATAAAAATCAACCAGAACAAGCCATGCCAGGTATGGGTAAAGCGATGATGTTTATATTACCTGTAATTATGGCAATATTCTCATTAACAAGTAACGCAGCATTTTCAATCTATATATTTACAAGCTCATTAATTACGACAGCTCTTACTCCACTTGTTATGTTGATTGTCAGAAAATTAGATGAGAAAGAAGAAAAGAAACGTCAAGAAAAAATACAAGTTAGTTATAAAAGATAGGGGGAAAAAATGAAAAAAGAATTTACAGGTAAAAATGTCCAACAAGCGATTGAAAAAGGATTAAAAGAATTAGGAAAAGCTCAAGAAGATGTTGACATCAAAATTATTGAACAAGGTGGTTTTTT
>CALVZT010000040.1 GCA_944372595.1 uncultured Clostridia bacterium | reverse complement strand
AAAAAAAATAAAAAATAAGAAAAAAATTGAGTTAGTTTAGTTGCTAATTTTTTCAAAATATATTACACTTATCTCTGTCAAATATATATTAAGGAGTTAAAAATTTTATGGCTAAAAAATGTAACAAAAAATATGTTTATATGTTTAGCGAAGGTGACGCTTCTATGAGAAACCTTTTGGGTGGTAAAGGTGCCAACCTTGCTGAAATGACCAAACTTGGTCTTCCTGTTCCTCAGGGTTTTACAGTTACAACCGAAGCGTGTAACAAATATTACGAAGATGGTAAAAAAATTAATGATAGCATAATTGATGAAATTATGGCTTCATTAGCTAAACTTGAAAAAATCGCTGGCAAAAAATTTGGAGATGTTAACAATCCATTCCTTGTATCAGTAAGAAGTGGTGCTCGTGCTTCAATGCCTGGTATGATGGATACTATCCTTAACCTTGGTCTTAATGACGTTGCTGTTGAAGGTATGGCAAAATTAACTAAAAATCCAAGATTTGCTTATGACTCTTATCGTCGTTTTATTCAAATGTTCTCAGATGTTGTTATGGGGCTTGATAAAGCTAAATTTGAAAGAGTATTAGATGATATCAAAGAGAAAAAACATGTTAAACTTGATACTGAACTTACAGCTGAAGATTTGAAAGAAGTAGTTGCTAAATTCAAAGCATTCTACAAAAAAGAAATGAAGACTGATTTCCCTCAAGATCCAAAAGTTCAACTTATCGAAGCTGTTAAAGCCGTATTTAGAAGTTGGGATAACCCAAGAGCTATTGTATATCGTCGTATGAATGATATTCCAGGAGATTGGGGTACTGCTGTTAACGTTCAATCAATGGTATTTGGTAACATGGGTGATGATTGCGGTACTGGTGTTGCATTTACTCGTAGCCCATCTACTGGTGAAAAGAAATTGTTTGGTGAATACTTAATGAATGCACAAGGTGAAGACGTTGTTGCTGGTATTCGTACTCCAATGCCAATTTCTGCACTTGCTAAACAAAACAAAGCTATTTATGATGAATTTGTAAGAGTTGCAAATATTCTTGAAAGTCACTATAAAGATATGCAAGATATGGAGTTTACTATCGAAAGAAATAAACTTTATATGCTTCAAACTCGTAATGGTAAACGTACTGCTACTGCTGCATTGCAAATTGCCGTTGACCTTGTTAAAGAGGGCATGATAACTGAACAAGAAGCATTGCTCAAAATTGAACCTAAACAACTTGATGCATTACTTCACCCTCAATTTGATGCTGCTGCATTAAAGAAAGCAAAACCTCTTGCAAAAGCACTTCCTGCTTCTCCTGGAGCTGCTTGTGGTAAGGTTGTATTTACCGCTGAAGATGCCAAAGCTTGGGCAGAAAGAAAAGAAAAAGTTGTTCTTGTTCGTTTGGAAACATCCCCAGAAGATATCGAAGGTATGTATGCTTCTCAAGGCGTATTGACCGTTAGAGGTGGTATGACTTCTCACGCTGCCGTTGTTGCACGTGGTATGGGTACTGCTTGTGTTGCTGGTTGTGGTGCTATAAAAATTGATGAAGCAAAGAAAACTTTTGAACTTAATGGTAAAGTATTCAAAGAAGGTGATTACATATCTCTTGATGGAAGTACTGGTAATATTTATGGAGAAGCAATCAAGACTGTTCCTGCTTCTTTGAGTGGTAACTTTGGTACAATTATGAAATGGGCAGACAAGTATAGAGCATTAAAAGTTCGTACTAATGCTGATACTCCTGCTGATGCAAAACAAGCATATAAATTTGGTGCAGAAGGTATTGGTCTATGCAGAACTGAGCATATGTTCTTTGATGCAGACAGAATCCCTGCTGTTAGAGAAATGATTGTAAGTACTACTGTTGAAGAAAGAAAGAAAGCACTTGCAAAATTATTGCCTATGCAAAAGAAAGACTTTATTGGTCTATACAAAGAAATGCATGGTTACCCAGTAACTATTCGTTTCCTTGATCCACCTCTACATGAATTCTTACCTCATACTGACGATGAAATCAAAGCTCTTGCAAAAGAGATGGGATTAACATTTAAACAATTAAAAAATACAGTTGAATCATTGCACGAATTTAACCCAATGCTTGGTCACCGTGGATGTCGTTTGGCAATTACTTATCCAGAAATTGCTGAAATGCAAACTCGCGCTGTTATTGAAGCTGCTATTGCAGTTAACAAAACTTCTAGTTTTAAAGTAGTTCCTGAGATTATGATACCTCTTGTTGGAGAATATAAAGAATTGGAATATGTTAAAAACGTTGTTTGCAAAGTTGCTGACGAAGTTATTGCAAAGGCAAAAGTTAACCTTCCATATCATGTTGGTACTATGATTGAAATTCCTCGTGCTGCACTTACTGCTGACAAGATTGCTAATGCTGCAGAATTCTTCTCATTCGGTACAAATGACTTAACTCAAATGACTTATGGATTTAGCCGTGACGATGCTGCTAAGTTCTTAAATGATTATTATGATAAGAAGATTTTTGAATCTGATCCATTTGCTCGTATTGACTTTGAAGGTGTAGGCAAACTTATTGAAATGGCTGCAACTTTGGGACGTAAAACTCGACCTGATATCAAACTTGGTATTTGTGGTGAACATGGTGGTGATCCAAGTTCTGTTGAGTTCTGTCATAATGTTGGATTAACTTACGTTTCTTGTAGCCCATACAGAGTTCCAATTGCAAGACTTGCTGCTGCACAGGCAAACATCAAAAATCCTAGAAAATAATTATTAAAAAAAAATTAAAAAATTTTTGAATAAAAAAAAGGAAATAACCGTTTATCGTCGAATAATGTACGTAGCGGTTATTTTTATTTGCGGAGGCACAATTGCAAAACAAAGGATATGATTTGGACTTTTTAGATAAATTAAAAAGTGCTAATGACATAGTTTCCGTAATATCTCAATATGCAACTTTGCAAAAGAAAGGCAAACTTTATTGGGCTTGCTGTCCTTTTCATTATGAAAAGACAGCATCTTTTGCAGTAAACGAGATGGAGCAATATTATCATTGCTTTGGTTGTGGAGAGAGTGGAGATGTTATTAAGTTTATACAAAAAATTGAAGCCCTTGATTTTATGGGGGCTGTTAAATTGCTCGCCGATAGAGCTGGACTTGAAGTTCCAAAGTTTCAAGGCGATGAGAACCTTAGTAAATTAAATGACCAAAAAAAGCGATTATATAATGCATGCAATCTTGCTATGCAACATTATCAACAAAATTTACCAAGTTCTAGTATTGCACAAGAATATTTAAAAAAACGTCAACTTGATGATGAGATGGTAAAGTTATTTTGCATCGGATATTCTGCTGGTTGGACACAATTAATTGATTTTCTCAAAAAAAATAAAGTATCCGAATATGATATGCAAGCCGCTGGTCTTGTTGATAAAAAAACAAGTGGTTACTATGACGTTATGGCGGAAAGGTTAATGTTTCCTATAATTAATTCTTATGGTGATTGCATAGGATTTACTGCAAGAGCTCTTGATGATGCAAAATTTGCAAAATATAGAAATACAACACAAACATTAATTTTTGATAAAAGCCGAACGGTATATAATATCAATAATGTTAAAAAAGCCAAGCAATCCCATGGTATTGATAATATTATAATTTGTGAAGGTGCAATGGATGTTATTGCTATGGTCAAGGCAGGATTTGACAACACCGTTGCTTGCATGGGTACCGCTATTACACCAATGCATGCAAAAGAAATAAAAAGATTTGCTGGACAAGTTATAATGTGTCTTGACGGAGATTTTGCTGGGCAAAAAGCGACTTTTAGAGCATTAGATATTCTTGGGGGAGAAGGGTTAGATGTAAGGGTAGTTACTTTACCAGAAAACTTGGACCCAGATGAGTTTTTGAAAAAATATGGCGCAGAAAAGTTGCGTGAGTACATAGAAAATGCAGTTGTTGCAACAGATTTTAAGTTAAAAATTTTAGCAAATAAGTATAATTTAAAAAATAATTACGAAGTATCTAAATATCTTAAAGAAGCACTTGAAATAATTAAACAATTACCAACTAGTGCCGAACAAGAGATTTATTTGAAATTGGTTAGGGATCTTACCGGAATATCTATTGATTCTCTTAAAAGAGATTTGGGTTACGAAGTAAAATCTCAATCAATAGTTAACGAAGACAAAACATTAGAAGTTAGAGAAGAAGCAGTATTAAGGGCAACGAAATTTGTTTTGGCAAGTATGTTGCACAAAAAAGATTATGCCGATATACCGATTGATAAAATGTATTTCAAAAATAGTAATTATCAAAAGTTATATAATTTTATTATTAACAAAAGACAAAATGGACAAGATTATAAAGTAAGTGATATATTTACAATATTTGATATTGATGAAGATAAAGATATAGCAGATATTGTTGATTATAACTTTGAAAATATTACTAATTTAGAAAAATATTTTGTTGAAAGTCTTGATAAAATACGTCGAATAGGACTTGAATATAGACAAGAAGAACTCAAAGAAATGTTCAAAAAAGAAACAGATATTAATAAGCGTCGAGAAATAGCGGTAGAACTTACTATTGTCACAAAGGAATTAAAAAAATAGGAGATATTATGATTAACGAAAAGTATATGTCAGAGGTAAATAAGTTGGTGGATATCGCAAACAAAAAAGGTTCCATTAACGAAGAAGATGTTTATCTTAGATTATTAAAATACGAAGCGACTGCGTCAGAAAGTAAAGAAGTAATTGAATATTTAGAAAGTAAGGGCATAAAGATTAATTACTCAACTGGTGAAGGTGTTGAAGACGTAGATATTGACAAGATTATAAGTCAAGTTAATGTTGACGACCCTGTCAAAATGTACCTTAAAGATATTGGTAAAGTACCACTATTATCAGGTGATGAAGAAATTGAACTTGCAAGAAGAATGGCAGAAGGTGACGAAGATGCAAAAGCAAAATTATGTGAAGCAAATTTGCGACTTGTTGTATCTATTGCTAAGCGCTATGTTGCAAGAACTAGTATGCAATTTCTTGATTTGATACAAGAAGGCAACCTTGGACTTTTGAAAGCAGTTGAGAAATTTGATTTTACCAAAGGATTTAGATTTAGTACTTATGCTACTTGGTGGATTAGACAATCAATTACAAGAGCAATTGCCGACCAAGCGAGAACAATAAGAATTCCTGTTCATATGGTTGAGACTATTAACAAATTAATAAGGGTATCAAGACAACTTTTGCAAACGCTCGGTCGGGACCCAACATCAGCGGAAATTGCTGAGAAAATGGGTATTAGCGAAGAAAGAGTTTGCGAAATACAAAAAATTGCCCAAGACCCTGTATCTCTTGAAAATCCAGTAGGCGAAGAAGATGATAGTAAAATTGCCGACTTTGTGGTCGATGAAAGTATTAAATCGCCGGTTGAAGCAGCTTCGCAACTTATTTTAAAAGAGCAATTGCTTGCTGCAATCGATACTTTAACCCCAAGAGAGCAAAAGGTTATAAGATTAAGATATGGCTTAGATGATTCGCATCCAAGAACTTTGGAAGAAGTCGGTAAAGAGTTTAATGTTACTCGTGAACGTATAAGACAAATTGAAGCAAAAGCATTAAGAAAATTAAGACACCCTAATAGATGTAAAAAATTTAAAGGTTTTTGCGATTAAAAGGAGTATATATGATAGAAAATATGTTGAATTATCAAAAATTAGATACGAAATTGTATAACTTAGAAAGAAGTCTAAGGGAAGACGAAGCAAAAAAAGTAGTATCTAATATGATTGCTTTTGTTAAATCAGAACAGAGTAAATTGCTATCGATTGAAAACGATGCAAAAAATGAAGTGAGAAATTTTGAACAACTTAACAAAGAATATGAAGATTCGGTAAAAATTTTGGATGAGTTAGTTAAGATTAAAGTTGAAACACTTGATGACAATCAAACAAGAGAGATTGCTGATAGAATAAATCAAATAACCAACAAAATTAATATTTTGGAAAGAAAAATAAATACTTTTAATGATAAAGTTAATAATATATTAAAAAGTTTTGAAAATACAAAAAAAAGCATAGTAGTGTCAAAACAAAAATATAAAGAAAGTAAAGAAAAATATGACAAAAAAGTTGCTGAATTAACACCCGAGATTGATAAATTAAATAAAGAACTTAAAAAATTAGAGTCGGGTATTGACAAAAATTTGTTAAGCAGATATAAACAAACAAAACAAGATAATATATTCCCAGTTTTTGTTCCAGTAATTTCATCCACTTGTGGTGGTTGTCGAATGGAAATATCTCATGCGCTTATGCAAAAATTAAAAGATAAGGGTTATATAGAGTGTGAACAATGTCATCGTATTATTTATCTATAAAAAAACTATTGCTGGCAATAGTTTTTTTTATGGACGCAAGTATATAAAAATGAAATGAGTGTTATTTTTTAGGAACGCAAGAATAACAAGCATAAAATGAGTGTTATTCTTTAGGAACGCAAGAATAACAAGCATAAAATGAATGTTATTCTTACAATCTGCCATTTAGAAAGTTATTTAACCTTTGTTGATTGTTGTATGCTTTTTCAACTGCCGCTTGATGTGCTTCATCTACTCGATTTGTTCCGTGGGTTCTGCTCATTAAAAAGTGAATACAAGTGTGACCCGTCATATCGTTATCTTCAACCAAATCATACGAGTGGGGGTAGCCGTTAATTGATGCGGCAATATATCTATCTCCATATTTTACCCAAACAGCACGTCTTACCCAACTCCATTCATTATCATAT
>CALVZT010000039.1 GCA_944372595.1 uncultured Clostridia bacterium | reverse complement strand
ATTTCTTCATACGCTTCACCCTCAAAAAAAAGTTATTACAAAGATGAAATATAATCTAACAATATTCTACCTTATTTTATAACAAAAAGCAAACTTATTGCGCCTAATAATTATAGTATATATATAATTACTAATTTTATTTATTGGCAAAAATACACCAAATATTTATATCTGTTCAAAAAAACTTGTACAAAAAAATATGTTATGATATACTAAAAATTACAATGAGAGCGGTAATTCAAAGAAGTAAACAAGCAAGTGTAAAAATAGATAACAAAGTTATAAGCACTATTGATAAAGGGCTTGTTGTTTTTGTTGCAATCAAAGTTGACGACACCCAAAAAGATATAGAATATATGGCAAAAAAAATTGCCGGTATAAGAATTTTTGAAGACGAAACTGGTAAAATGAATAATGATATCAAGTCAATAAATGGTCAAATACTAGCTGTATCAAACTTCACATTATACGGCGATATGTCCCATGGTTATAGGCCTGGCTTTACCGAGTCAATGATGCCCCCAAGGGCAGAGGATATGTACAATAAATTTATAGAAGAATTAAAAAAGTATAATATAGAAGTAGTTACTGGACGTTTTGGTGCAGATATGCAAGTAAGCATTATAAACGACGGACCAGTAACAATAATTATAGATTCAAAGAGGTAGTTATGAACAAAAATGTAGTTATATGTGTATCGTGGCCATATGCTAATAACAATCTTCATTTGGGATATATAGCAAGTTCGCTAAGTGGAGATATATTGGCACGATATCACCGAATGAACAAAGATAATGTATTGATGGTCTCAGGAGCAGATTCGCACGGAACAAAAATATCTATGCTTGCTCAACAAAATAATTGTACTCCACAGCAAATAGTAGATAAATACTATAACAACTTTGTTGAAGCATTGACAAAATTTAATTTTTCTTTTGACAAATTTGCTGTAACTTATTCGGATTATCACAAACAAAAAGTACAAGAAATAGTCAAAAAATTATACAAAAACGGATGTTTATACGAAAAAGTTGCACCAAGACCATATTGCGAACATTGTAAAAAGTTTGTAGTTGACACCGAGATTGAAATAGTATGTCCAAGGTGTGGTAAATTAACAAAGGCCGACAACTGCGATTGTGGTTTTGTTCCAACTGAAAAGGATATTGTAAATGGCACTTGCAGAATTTGTGGTAACAAAATTACACTCAAAGACAACAAACTGCTTGTTTTTAAATTAACAAAATTTAAGAAAATGCTCGAAAAATTACTCAAAGACAACGAAAATATTTGGCGAGTAAACAGTGTTAATGAAACTAAAAAATTTTTAGACGATTTACAAGATAGAGATTTTACTCGTGACTTGGATTGGGGTGTTCCTGTGGGGCTTGAAGGTTATGAAGATAAAGTTGTTTGGGTATGGTGGGAAGCACTTTTGGGCTATGTAACCGATTGTATGATGCTTTCAGAAGAACGCGGATTTGATTGGCAAGACTTTTGGAAAACTGACCACGCAACAAACAAGCAAAAAGTTATTTATATGTGTCATGCCAAAGATAATATAATGTTCCACTCCCTACTCTTTCCTGCAATGCTTGCTGGAATTAACGAGAATTTTGTACTGCCAGACAGAATGGTATCAAGCGAATATCTTCTATTTAACAATGAAAAAATCAGCAAAAGTAATTCCGAAATTAGTTTTTATGCGACTGACTATGCAAACAAGTATGATACCGATTCACTTAGATTTTATTTCACATTAAATGGGCCTGAGAAAAAAGACCTTAACTTCACAACCGAAGGCTACGTTGCTGTCCATAATGGTGAACTAGTAAATAAATTTGGTAACCTAGTTAACAGAACCCTTAAATACAAAGGACTTGAAACATTACCAGATGGCAAAATTGATAATAGACTAAAACAACTTGTTGAAGATACTTACACAAAAGTAGGTGAATTAATAGAACAAGCAGAATTCAAAAAAGCACTAACACTTATTATGGATTTGATTGCTGAAACGAACAAATTTTACGATGAACAAAAACCATGGGTTCAAGCAAAAGAAAATATTGACGACTTCAACAACACAATCTCTACTTGTGCGTATGTTATTGCTAACTTATCCAATTTATTGCGTCCATTTGTTCCAATGGCTTGTGATAAATTAAGAAAATTTTTAAATATTAGTAAAGAATATACTTGGACTCCAATCAAAAATAATAAAAATGTAAAATTATTGGATATTCAACCTTTATTTGCAAGATTATAATAGTTACAAAATACCTAAATATCAGTAATTTAGGTATTTTTTATTTTTTTTATTAAAAAACAAAAAAAGCGAATGACCGTTCGGTTATTCGCTTATTTTTTTAATTTCTTTTCTTTTTTAAAATTAATTTTCCAATTTCAACAAGTGGAATAATACATAATGACAATCCTATTGTTATTAGCCATTGAATTATATTTAGATCTGATAATTTGAATATTGATTCAAGGAAAGGCACAGTACATATTAGCGCAGTTAATAATACCCCAACAACAAAAGAAATATTAAGCAACTTGTTTTTAAATGGATTGGTTGTAAATATTGATTTGTTTGTCCTTACATTGTACATGTGTATTATTTGGGTAATATTAAGACTTATAAATGCCATAGTTGAACCTATGTCTGCCGAATATATTCTACCAACAAGATATGCACTAATAACTATTATTGTTTGAAAAGCACCATTTAGTATAATTGACCAGCCAGTCTTACCACCTATAATATTGCGTTTTGCATTTCTCGGTGGCATATTCATCAAGTCTTTTTCGGTTTGTTCCACACCCAATGCAATAGCTGGAATTGAATCAGTTATTAAGTTAATATATAGTATTTGAATTGGGAGTAAAAATACGTGATTTGTAAAACATATTGTCGCTATAAATATACTTAGTACTTCGGCGATATTTCCTGCTAACAAGAAAGAAATCGCTTTTTGAATGTTACCATATATTTTTCTTCCCTCTTCAACCGCTACCACAATTGTAGCAAAATTGTCGTCGGTTAATATCATATCTGCAACGCTTTTCGTTACTTCTGTACCGGTAATACCCATTCCTATTCCAATGCTTGCTTCTTTTATGCTTGGTGCATCATTGACTCCATCACCAGTCATTGCAACAACGTGGACTTTATTTTTTAATGCTTTGACTAGTCGTACTTTATGTTCTGGACTAACACGAGCAAACACACTACATTCTTTAACAACTTTTTTTAGTTTCGCATCGCTTAACTTGTCAATCTCTTTGCCTTCTAACACTTCTTTTATAGATTTGACCATGCCAAGTTCTTTTGCTATTGCATAAGCGGTCTGTTTGTGGTCCCCTGTTATCATAATAGGCCTCATTCCTGCCGTTTGACATTTGATTATGGCTTCTTTAACTTCATCCCTTGGTGGATCTATCATTCCGCTTAATCCAATGAATATTAAGTTCTCTTCGTCAAGTTTTATTCCAACCAATTTTTTGTTCTCGATCTTAACATTTTTGATTTCTTTGTATGCATATCCTAACACTCTTAGAGCTTTACTGGCATATGATTTATTGACTCTTTTTATATTATCTTTATCTTTATCTGTAATCTTTCTAACAGTTCCATTTTCGGCAATATAATTACAGCGCCTTAATAACTCATCTACTGCTCCTTTGGTAAATGATAAATATTTATCTTCCATAGTATTGACTGTCGTCATTAATTTGCGATTTGAGTCAAAAGGTAATTCCCCAATTCTTGGATATTTTTTTGCATATTCAATTTTATCTCCAATAAACTTTTCGCTATAACTAATAAGCGCCGTCTCCGTTGGATCGCCAAAATATGTTGTATCTTGTTTGAATGCATCGTTACATAACGTCATTGCCTGCAACAATAATGTTCTCTCAACACATGGACTCTCATCTTCGTTTTTTACCTTGGTATTATTATAATACACTTCTCGAACAGTCATTTTGTTTTGAGTAATTGTGCCAGTCTTATCAGAACAAATAATCTCACAACAACCTAATGTTTCTACTGCATGTAATTTTTTGATAATAACGTTTTTCTTTGCCAATCTACTAATGCCTAATGACATTATAATTGTTGTCGTAGTTGGAAGACCTTCGGGTATTGCCCCAACTGCAAGGGCAACTGCAATCATAAATGCTCCCAAAAAGTTATTTGGATACAATGATATGTTAATCACAAACATTAATATGGCAATAATTAAAACTGTAACTGTTATGATTTTACCTAACTTATTAAGACTTTTTTGCAACGGAGTGTCTTCGTTTGTTGAGCCTTTGAGCATGTTGGCAATTTTACCAATTTCGGCATTATTTCCAGTTGCGACGACTACTCCTCTGCCCCTACCATAAACAACCACACTAGAACTATAACACATATTTTTGCGGTCACCTAATGAAGTTTTTTCTGGCAAGACCCCAACAGTTTTTTCGACCGCCAAACTTTCACCAGTTAAAGATGCCTCATCGCATTTAAGGCTATAACTTTCTAATAAGTATATGTCAGCAGGAACAACATCACCCGCTTCCAAAAGTACAATATCTCCTGGGACGAGTTCCGCCGTCTTAATGCTAGCAACCTTACCGTCCCTTATTACTTTTGCATACGGTTGTGATAATTTAGTTAATTCTTTAAGAGCATTTTCGGCTTTTATGCTTTGAAAATACCCAATTAACATATTAACTACAACAATGAGCAATATCATTATACCGTCAATTAATTCGCTAGTGGATTTTTCTATAATTGCTATTACTATGGATATGGCGGCGGCACAAATCAAAATAATCAACATTACATCTTTGAGTTGGGCAAAAAACTTTGCTAATTTGCTTTGTTTTTTTTCTCCCGTTAATTTATTTGCCCCATTCGTTATTAGTTTTTGTTTGGCATTTTCGCTTGTTAGTCCGTATTCAGTGGTATTTACGCTGTTCAGAACACTGTCTTTGTCCATGCTATAATATTTATTCATACTTACATCCTTTCTGGAATATCTATTGCAAGAACATATAATCCTTGACTTAATATATCTAAAACAAGTTTTGATAATGTTAGATAACTAATTCTCTTTTTTTCATCTTGTTCCGAGAGTATTTTGATATTATTATAAAAAGTTGAAAAAGCACTTGCCAAATTATATAAATTATTACACAAAGCATTTAATGATTTATCTTGATAACATATCTCATAACAATCAAGAACTTTGAATATGTTCATAATTATATTTTTTTCTTCTTGGGTAGAAATATTTATATCATGTAAATTATCTTTTGCTTTTTTTAGAATTGATTTTATTCTTACAGCAGTATATTGCAAATATGGTCCCGTCTTCCCTTCAAACGACAAGAATTTATCTAAATCAAAAACATAGTCCTTACTAACAATATTAGATAGGTCGCCAAACTTCATAGCAGCAACACCAATTGCGAGTGCTAGTTTGTCATCATATTCTACTTTGTTTTCTTCTAACTTCTCTTTTGCTTTGCTTATTAAAAGTTTAATGATATCTTCTAACTTAATTGTTCCGCCGTCACGGGTCTTGAACGGTTTACCATCTTTGCCATTCATTGTACCAAAGCCTATGTGTACTAATCTTTGATTGTCATTTATTATACCGGCAAGTCTAACGCACCTAAACACTTGTTCAAAATGCAAAGCTTGTCTTTTATCGGTAAGGTAAAAGCAATCATCAAACTTGAAGTTTTTTTGACGCATATAGAGTGTTGCAATATCTGTTGTCGCATACAAATCCCCGCCATTATACTTTTGAATAATAGCAGGTGGCATTGGATTCTTGTATTGCACCTCTTCGTTTGGGTCATCAGGATTTTTCTTTGGTAAAGGTATATGCTCGCCTTCTCTTGCCACATCAACAACAAGCGCACCATTACTCTCTCTTGTTAACCCCTTGTCTTTAAAAATTTGTATTACTTTTTCAATGTACGGCTGAGCAGTGCTCTCGCCATACCACAAATCATAGTAACTATTAAGCATTTTATAATTTCTTTCAATTGCCTTGACAGATGCTTTTCTTATTTCGTTATAAATGGTGTAATATGGCTCCCTTTTTTGTTGCACATACAATGTATAATCATCAGCTTTTTGCTTAAACTTACTATCTGTCTTTTTTCTAGCACTCGCCTTAGGATATTCCTCATTTAACATATCAAGCGTGATATCTATTTTTTTGCCTTTATTAAAATAATAATCCAAATATCCGTCTTCTTCTAACTGAGCAATGGTAAGTCCCATTTGCATTCCCCAGTCCCCCAAGTGCGAGTCGCTTATAACTTTATCGCCTAACATAATGTATAATCTTTTTAGGCTCTCGCCGATTATTGGCGAACGCAAGTGTCCAACATGCAATTCTTTGGCGACATTTGCTCCACCATAGTCCATAATAATTGTTCGTGATTTGGTATGTTTTTCTACGCCCAAATTTTTATCATTCTTAATTTCGTTCGCAACCTTTGATAAATATTTATTTGATAAAACAAAATTAACAAAACCACCAATATTACTTGCTGTTATTTCTTTGTTATTTTTATTAAATTCCTCAGCTATTTTTGATGCAATATCAACAGGATTTTTACCAACTTGTTTTGCTAATAAAAAAGCACTATTGCACTGTAAGTCAATATTTGGCATCGTTGAAAAGGTGATAATACTCAAACTTTTATCGTATCCCAATTTAGCAAAAATCGGTTCCAATAATTTTCCTATCTTCTTTTTTATGTCCATCTATATATTTCTCCTACACATTAAATTTAAACAAGCAAACATCGCCCTCTTGCATAATATAATCTTTACCTACGCTTGCCACTTTGCCCTTTTCCTTTGCTTGATTATATCCACCAAGTGCAATTAAGTCATCAT
>CALVZT010000038.1 GCA_944372595.1 uncultured Clostridia bacterium | reverse complement strand
AAATAATTATCTTGTATTAGGGTTTGTAAAAAATTACATTCTTCTTTATTCAAAGATATACATTCGCCGTCTAATATAAATTCTTCGGCTTTAATGTTGTTTTGTAATTTGTGATTAATTGCAACGAGTTGCTCTGAATATGTTTGTTCGCCAGATGGTATGTTATGATATAAATTATTAAGATACTCATTTAGATAAGTGTTATTTAATTTGTTACATTCTGGATAGATTATTTCTTTAATAAAAACATCTCTGATTACACATGGGTCCAAAATTGAAGTTTTAGTTTTGTAACGATGGATTGAATTAAAGAAAAGTTTTAATTCATAACTAATTTTTCTTAACATTTTCTTCATGTGGCTTAAATAATACGATTGAGGATCAATCTCAACAACGTCACTACTTCCTAATTTGGTCATTAAATTATTGTGATTTTTATTAAATTCTTTTAAAAAACTATTAATAGAGTTATAACCATTATATAATGGAAACAAAACACTAGTTCTATCAAGCATTGATTGTGCATTAATAATTGATTTTGGAATATCTTCGCGTGAAACTCTATAATAATTCCAGATACCATTTTCTTTCTCTTGCCACCATAGTTCTTGCTCTTTTGACATAAAATGCTCCTTTTAATTTTGTGTTAATGAGACATCTTCAACGATAAGTAAATTATCTAGTGATTTTTTTGTTTCGTTTAATGATAACGTAATTGGATTAGTATCGGTAGATGTTTCTTCACTAGTTTGTTGTGCTTCTTGCAAAGTAGTTATATAATTAATAAAGTTATTTATATAAGCGGGAATTTCTAATGCCTTTTTATTTCTTTGAAATGATTTGATTATTTGAGAATTACATTCTTCTTCGTTAGCAGAAAAATAATTTCCAATATGATTATTTGTAACTAATAGTTTTGATAAAAAATTAATATCGTGATAAGATGGGGTAATACTAATATTTGATTGTTTCATTTTAATGTAATTTTCTATACCAATATTTATTGCATCAAATTTAGATTTCCAGGATGATAAATCTTGATTTTCAAGTGCACTTTTATATAAATTTAATAAATATGGTTCTATATGTTTATCAATAAGGTAAACACAACTTTCGGGTATAATAATTTCTTCTTCAAAATATTTATATGCAGTACTTGGTGCTAGATACAATTTATCTAAAGTTTTTAAAATTGAAACATAATGTTCTATTGAATGAGTGACATCATCTATAAGTTTTGTCGCATAATATATTTGATCGTAATAATAATAACAATTCAATTGTGAGCCAATGAATTTTTTTGCTTTTTTTATGCTCGAATAAATTGGATATATGTATTTATCGTAGTTAAATCTTTTTTGCCATTCTAAGATATGATAAATAATTTCTTGGTTAGTTGGATGTGTGGGATCGGACACCGCTTGTTCAACATTATATAAAGAACCTTTTGTATTATACCAGTGTATTGACGACATAATTTTACTCCTGGTAGTATTGTATCATATCTATTATATTTTTTCAATAGGTAAATTTTTTATTATATATTTGACTAAACATATAAAAAAAAGTACAATTATTTTAGGTGTATAATGATAATATTAGGTATTGACCCAGGTCTTGCGACCATAGGCTATGGAGTGATTAAAAAAAACAATAGGGGTATTGAGGTTATTGATTATGGTACAATAGATACTCCAAAAACTGAAAGAATTGCAACAAGGCTTGCAATGATTTATGATGCTATGAAAGTTTTGATTGATAAATTTCAACCAGATTGTGTTGCAATTGAAGAACTTTTTTATTTTCGCAATCAAACGACAATCATACCAGTTGGACAAGCAAGAGGAGTTATTGTGCTTGCTTGTGTACAAAAATTAGGTAATTTATATGAATACACGCCATTACAAATAAAACAAGCATTAACAGGTAATGGTAGAGCAGAGAAAAAACAAGTTCAATATATGGTAAAGACTATACTTGGGCTTAATAGCATACCAAAGCCCGATGATGCCGCTGATGCATTAGCAGTTGCTATTACTCATAGTCAAACTAACAACACAATAAGTAATAATCAAATATAGGAGAAATTTATGTTTTCTTACATTATAGGAACGATAGAATACAAAGGCGATAATTTATTAATACTCGATAATAATAATATTGGTTATGAAATTACAATATCTAATAATACATTAATGTCATTACCAAATCTAGGAGAAAGTATTAAAATACATACTTATGTTCATTTTAAAGAAGATGGAGTAAGTATATATGGCTTTGAAAATTTAGATGAAAAAGAAATGTTTTTGAAATTAATTAATATTTCTGGTGTTGGTCCAAAAGCGGCAATTGGAATATTATCCGGTTTAACTCCATCAGCATTAAGTATTGCAATTATGAAACAAGACGACAAGTCAATTGCATCGATAAAAGGAATTGGTAAAAAAACTGCTGAAAGAATTGTATTAGAATTAAAAGACAAAGTTAACATAACGAGTGAAATTGCTAATGTTCAAATTGAAAAAGATATTGAATATTCAAATGCACTTAATGAGGCAATTGATGTATTAGTTTCATTAGGAATCAATAAACTAGAAGCATCAAAAGTTGCCAAAGCACATTATAGTGAAAATGCAACTGCCGAAGATATTGTGGCTAAATCGTTAAGGGGGCTTAATTAATGGAAGAAAATAGATTTATTACAAGTACAAAAAATTTAACTGATAGTGAAGTTGAAAACACATTAAGACCCACAAAACTAGATGATTATGTTGGGCAAAAAAAAATAGTTGAAAATATAAGAATTTACATTGAAGCGGCAAAAAAAAGAAAAGAAGCATTGGATCATGTTTTGTTATATGGCCCTCCTGGACTTGGTAAAACAACACTTGCTCATATTATTGCAAACGAACTTGGTTCTCAAATCAAGATTGTATCAGGACCAACTATTGAACATGCTGCCGACCTTGCTGCGATATTAACTAATCTTAATACCAATGATGTGCTTTTTATTGATGAAATTCATAGACTTAATCGTTCCGTTGAGGAGATTTTATATCCTGCAATGGAAGATTATGCATTAGATTTCATAGTGGGCAAAGGTCCATCTGCCCGCAATATGAGATTAAAAATCCAGCCTTTTACATTAGTAGGAGCAACAACTAGAGCTGGTAATTTAACTTCGCCATTACGTGATAGGTTTGGGGTAATATCTAGGCTAGAATTATATAATGTAGAGGAATTATCCACTATAATTAATAGAAGCGCTAATATCTTAGGGGTTGAACTTGATTCAAAAGCAACAATTGAACTTGCAAAACGTAGTCGTGGAACACCAAGAATTGCCAATAGATTATTAAAAAGGGTAAGAGATTATGCCGAAGTGAAAGGAAATGGCAAAATCACACTCGAACTAACTAATTCAGCTCTAAAACTAATGGATATCGATGACTTGGGACTTGATTATGTTGATAGACGTATTCTTGATGCAATAATTAACAAATTTAATGGTGGCCCAGTTGGTCTTGATACATTAGCTGCTGCAACAGGAGAGGAATCTGTTACAATTGAAGACGTATATGAACCATATTTACTTCAACTTGGATTTATTGCAAGAACTCCAAGAGGCAGGGTAGCATTGCCATTATGTTATAAACATTTTGGTATTAAACTTAGTGATGAAAAATTAAAAGAATTGAAAAATATAGAAAAGGGTAATAACAATGGACTTAACTAAAACTTCGACTTATGATTATTATTTACCAGATGAATTAATAGCACAAAAACCACTTGAAAAGAGAGATAGTTCTAGATTATTAATATTTGACAAATCAAAAAACAAAATAACTCATAAGCATTTTTTTGATATTATTGATTATCTTCATCATGGAGATGTCTTAGTAATTAACAATACCAAGGTAATACCTTGCAGATTATTAGGTATTAAAACTACTACAAAAATTGCAGTCGAAGTTTTTTTATTGAAAAGAATTGATTTAACTCATTGGGAAGCTCTGGTAAAGCCCGGTAGAAGATTAAAAGAAGGCACTGAGATATTTTTTGATAATTTATTAAGTGCTGTTGTCAAAGGCACAACTGATTTCGGTGGTAGAATAATTGAATTTAAATTTAACGGAGTATTTGAAGAAATACTTGACAAACTTGGACAAATTCCTTTACCACCTTATATAAAAGAAAAAATACAAGACAAAAATAGATATCAAACTGTTTATGCAAAATTTGATGGTTCTAGTGCAGCACCAACTGCCGGTTTTCATTTTACCAACGAGTTGTTACAAAAAATAAAAGACAAAGGAATAGAAATTGTAGAGGTTCTTTTGCATATTGGACTTGGTACATTTAGACCAGTTAAAAGTGATAATATATTAGAACACCAAATGCATACTGAGTATTACGAAGTGTCAAACTCAGCAGCGGACAAAATAAATAAGGCAAAAGCAGAAGGCCGAAGAATAATTGCAGTAGGAACAACATCGGTTAGGACGCTTGAAAGTTCTTGTAAGGATAATAAACTTGTTGCTCAAAAAGGTTTTACAAACATTTTTATATATCCGCCATACAAATTCAAAATAGTAGATGGACTTATAACTAATTTTCATTTACCAAAGAGCACACTAATAATGCTTGTATCAGCATTTGCTGGCTATGAGAATACAATGCAAATTTATAATACAGCAGTTAAAGAAAAATATAGATTTTTCAGTTTCGGCGATTCAATGTTTATTTATTAGAGGATTAATATGGAATTTTCATTCAAAACAACACATATTTGCAAACAATCAGGAGCAAGAACAGGGGAATTTGTAACTCCACATGGTGTAATCGAAACACCAATATTTATGCCAGTAGGAACGCAAGCGACTGTTAAAAGTCTAACTCCCGATGATTTAAAAAACATAAATGCTCAAATTATTTTATCAAACACATATCATTTACATTTGCGTCCTGGGGAAGAGATAATTAAAAAAGCAGGGGGATTACACAAATTTATGAATTGGGATCGACCTATATTAACTGATAGCGGTGGATTCCAAGTCTTTTCTCTTGCTGACCTTAGAAAGATTACAGACGAAGGGGTAGAATTTAAGTCACATCTTAATGGACAAAAATTGTTTATGACACCAGAAAAATGTATGCAAATACAAAACGATTTGGGTAGTGATATTATAATGGCTTTTGATGAATGCACTCCATTTGGGGCAACATACGAACAATCAAAAACTGCTCTTGACAGAACGATTAAATGGCTTGATAGATGTTACAAAGTTCAAAATAATCCAAAACAAATGCTTTTTCCTATAATACAAGGTAATGTTTTTAAAGATTTAAGATTAGAAAGTGTCGAGAAAGTTAGGCCATACATTAAGTGTGGAGTAGCAATAGGCGGTTTGTCGGTTGGGGAACCAAAAGAATTGATGTATGAAATTCTTGATACCATCAAGGATAAAATGCCTGAAAATTCTCCACATTACCTCATGGGTGTTGGTAGTCCAGACTGTTTAATTGAGGGTGTTTTGCGTGGCGTAGATATGTTTGATTGTGTATTAGCAACAAGAATTGCTAGAAATGGTACAGCGTTTACATCAAAAGGTAAATTGGTTATAAGAAATGCAATTTATAAAGATGATTTTTCTCCAATAGACAGCGAATGCGATTGTTATGCATGCAAGAATTTTACAAGAGCATATATTAGACATTTAATTAATGCAGGAGAAATATTAGGAGCAAAATTATTATCAATTCATAACTTACATTATTTATTAAATCTAATGAAAGACATTAGACAAGCAATAAAAGAGGACAGATTTTTAGATTTCAGAGAAGAATTTTACAAAAAAAATAAGGATTATGAAGAAAAATAAATTATTATTTAAATTTATTTTGCCAATAATCTATTTTGTGATATACTTGCTACATAAAAAATTTATAGGAGAAAAATATGAGTAATTTATTATTTGCGGAATTTAATTGGGGCACTGCTTGGCCAGCACTTTTACTTTTAGTTTTGCTAGTAGCATATATAATATATATGATAGTTGCTAGAAGAAAATCTGATGCAAAAACAGCAGAAATGATGGAGTCATTGAAGGTAGGAGATAAGGTAGTTACCAATTCTGGTATTTATGGAGAAATCGTCAGTATTACCCAAACAACCCTTGGTAAAGTTATGGTATTAAAGACTGGTGAAGGTAAAAATATCAGTTATATTAGTGTTAATTCAATGGTAATATTGGGTAAAGATGAAAAAGAAGACATAGTATATGACAAAGATGGTAATCCACTTAATATGCCAACTACTAATAAATTAGGAAAAAAAGCTGATGAGAAAAAAGAAGAAAATACTAATTTAGAAGCAAAAAGTGATTTAGTACAAGATAGTAAAGAAAAAGTTGAAGATAAAACACTAACTGATACAACAACTCCTAAAAAAACAAGTACCATCAAAAAAACAACTACAAAAAAATCAACAACTCAAAAAACTACAAAAAAAGACTAAGTTATACTTAGTTTTTTTTGCATATCTTCTACCTGCTACTAATATAGTATAGCAAGGAGATATGAATATGGACGCAGTTAAAGAAAAACCAATTATATATAGCATTTTAAAAGGGGTAATTATCTCGTTAATTGTATCAATATTTGGTGTTTTGTTTTTTGCAATAATTTTAAAATTTGTTGATATGGGCGATACCACAATTAAAATAATTAATCAAATTATCAAAGTTGCCAGTATTTTATTTGGTTGTATTATTGGCTTTAAAAAGAATGGTAAAAACGGATTATATAAAGGCATTGTGCTCGGCTTGTTGTATTCAATCTTTGCCTTCTTAATTTTTTCAATACTTAACCAATCATTTGTATTTAATGCAAGTATAGTATTTGATACATTATTTGGCGGAGTAGTTGG
>CALVZT010000037.1 GCA_944372595.1 uncultured Clostridia bacterium | reverse complement strand
CATATAGTTAACATTAGCATCATCAACCTCAATAGATGACAAAAAATTACAACCAGATATTATTCTTGAACCGATATCATCGATAAACTGATGAAGATATAATGAATTTAAAATAGAATTGCTAAAAGCATTATCTCCAATTTTTGTTATAGAAAATGGAATCATTATCGATTGAATATTAGACATACCACTGAAACCACGACTTGCAATCTCAAGCACTGGTAAGTTATTATATTCAAATGGTATTACAATTTTTGAAAGTGTTTTATCATTTGCAGAGACTTGATAACCTGTTCCATCTCTTTTTAATGTATAATCTAAACCTTGTTGAGTAATATCTCTATATCCCCACATAACAGGTCTATTGTCATTATTCCAAGAATCACTCCAACTATCAGGTTTGGTATCGATTTCGCAATATAAATACAAATTATCACAATCTACAAACGCGTTATTTTGAATCGTTGTTACATTGCTTGGAATTATTACATTATTCAAATTACTCAAATTATTAAATGCATTAGCCTGAATATACAAAACGGAAGATGGTATTGTTAATTTATTTAAATTACTTAAATTTGAAAAAGCATAACTATTTACGCCTTTTTCATTGGTTAAAACAGATGTAGCACACCCTGCCACAACATAATCGGTATTTTTGTTGACAATAAGCTTATTGTCGTTGTCTTTAAATTCTTCGTTTTTGTCATTTACTTCAATTGAAGATAGTGAATTACAGCCGTCGGTAATACCAACACCAATCGATGTTACAGATTGAGGTATTACAAGACTTGTTAATTGTGTATTTTTAAAAGCAAAATCACCGATGGTAGTTATTGAATTAGGAATAAAAATAGATTGTAAACTAGTACAATTTTCAAAACCATTATTTTTAATTTCTAATACTGGCTTTCCTTTATATTCATATGGTATTACAATTTGAGTTAAATCTCTGGTGTTTTCATTACCAGATACAATGTAACCAGTGTAACCAGTTTCTTGCCCATTAGGTTCAAATGTAAGATTAGTTGTTGGATTATTATAGTTCCAAACAACAGGACGATTATCTGGATTCCATTCTGTATCCCAACTAGATGGCTCTGATTCCGCTTCGCAATATATATTTAATACACTACAATCTTTAAAAACATTATCTCCCATAATACTAACAGTACTAGGAATTAATATATTAGATAACGAAGTTAGTCCCTCAAATGCATTGTTTTTAATAGTTGTTATTGAACTAGGAATTGTAAAATTATCTATACTTGAAATACCCGCAAAAGCATAACTACCAATAATAGTTTCATCAGTAAGAGTTGAAGCTTTGCAACCTGCAACTATTTCACTATTGTTTTTTACTACTATAATATTACTATCCTTAATATTACTATCCTTATCACTAAATATTGTGTTGTCATCATCAACATTTATTGATGTTAACGAATTACAGCCATAAGTGATTCCAGTTCCTATATTTTGTATATGTTGAGATATATTTAAAGTAACTAAACCAGAATTTTTAAAAGCAAACGAACCTATTGAAGTAATTGTTGGACGCATTACAATTTCTTGTAAATTTGAATGGTTTTCAAATGCGTTTTCTCCTATTCCAATTACTGGTTGTGACATATATTCATAAGGAATAGAAATTCTTGTTGCATTTGGATTTGAATTTCCATTTACAATATAGCCTTTACCTTCAACTTCAGTAAATCCTAACGAATCTGTGTAACTATATCCCCATTCAACCGGACGAATATTTAGATTCCAATTTATATCCCAACCTGCTGGCTTACTATTAGTTAAACAGTATATATACAAATTGTTGCAATTTACGAAAGCCTCAGCATCGATATAAATAATTTCAGTAGGAATAGTAATTCCAATTGTATCAAGCCCAACAAAAGCATGTTTGGCAATTTTGTTTACATCGCCAGAAAATTTTTCTAAATTTATTATTTTTTTATTAGTTGATGCTATAATAGCCTTATTAGAAATATCGTATAATAATCCATCCTCACTAGAATAGTATTTATTAGAAATATCAATTTTGGTTAAATATTTACAACCATTAGTAATACCAACACCAATATCTGTTACATTCTTTGTTAATGATAAAGAAGTAATGTTCGAATTTTGAAATGCATAATCCCCTATCGAAGTAACTGTATGTGGAATGACAATAGTTTGTAAGTTGGTTAACCCCTCAAAGCCATTATCATCGATGGCAACAACAGGTTTGCCTTGGTAAGAATATGGAATCACTATCTTTGATTTATCCGTCACTGCATCAGATTTTGACACAATATACCCACTCTTATCATCGTTTAGCACAAAATTTAAATTATTGTTTGGATTGGTATAGCCAAATATTACAATAGCATCGTGATTGGTATTCCAATCATTAACTACACCCGCCGGCTTTGTATCACTTTCAAAATAATATATAAATTTGTTGCAGTTATTAAAGGCATTACTCTCAATTATACTAACACTAGACGGAATTATCATGACTTGTTCATCACTAATATTGTAGAATGCCGAACTTTTAATTCCTTTAATCCCTGCTGGAATTTGGGCACCAGGAAGAGCTAAAATAACATAATTATTTATTTTATTAAATAACATTTTGTTATCATTTGTAGATGCAAAATTTGAGTTATATGCATTAACTTCTATTGATTGTAAATTATCACATCCAGAAAAAAGAGGTGTATTTATAGTATTAACGTTTTGAGGTATATATATTGACGTTAAACTTTTACAATTATCAAAAACATTTGCCCCTATTGTAGTCGCCTTGGATGGTAATACTACATTCGTAAGATTTTCACATTGTGAGAATAGTGAATTGTCAACAATTTTTAAATTTTCAGGCAAAACAATAGTTTTTAAATTTTTGCAATTATAAAATGCTCCCTCACCAATCTCCGTTATTGTATCTGGAAGATATATAGTTTCAATAGAACTATTTGCAAATGCAAATGGCTCAATCTTTGTAACATTTTTAGAAACCATAACTGACTTAATTCTATCGTTGTTAGCAAAAGCATATTCACCAATTGCTCGGACTTTACTACCAACTATACTCTCAGGCAAAATTATGTCTTTATAAAGACCGATGTATCCAGTAATTTTACCTGAAAACCAATTAAATTTAAATGAGGAGGTAGGAGTTGCAGTATAAATATTCCCATCAATTTCTACCTCTTGACATCCAGAAAACAAACCGAATATTGGTAGTATCAATAATATTAATAAAAAATATTTTAGTTTTTTCATTATGTACCTCAATAATTATTTTGTTCTAAATATCGACAATTATCTATGTATATTTTATTATTAATAACTTAAAGTGTCAAATATATACGCAAAATTATAAATAAAAAACTCTATAAAATAGAGTTTTATATTATTGTAATTTGGATAATAAGTTATTAAGCAATTGTTTGTTCTTTTCAAGTTTTGCCTTTTCTTCGTTTATAAGTTTTGCTGGTGCCTTATTTACAAACCCTTGATTTGAAAGTAATTTTTCACTGCGATCAATCTCGAATTTTGTTTTTTCAATCTCTTTATTAAGACGCTCCAATTCTTCTTTTTTGTTAACCATGCTTGATAATGGAATATGAATCTCAAAATCATTAAAGACGATATTAACACAATTATCGTTTGTTTTTGTGCCATTTGTATTAAACACAATATTTTCAACCATAGCAAGACGTTTAATATATTCTTGACTATTGTGTATTAACTTGCCCTTATTTTCAGTTACTATTATATCGATCTTTTTGTTATCAGGTACACCCTTTTCGGCTCTTTGGTTACGGATTGATTTGATAACTTCCATTAACAAATCAAAGTCTTTGGCTCTTTTAAATCCATAAACTTTTGGCCAACTAGAAATTACAATGCTTTCATCATGAATTGGCAATTCTAAGTATATTTTTTCTGTTATAAATGGTATAAATGGATGAAGAAGTTTTAATAATGCAGTTAACACATAATACAATGTTGCAACTGTACCCTCTTCATTTGTTTGTTTATCGCATTTACTTGCTTCGATATACCAGTCGCAGAATTTTGTCCAAAAGAAATCTTCAAGTTCAGATGCTGCCATACCAATATCGTATTTATCAAATTTTTTATCAACACTTGCAATTAATTTATCAAGTCCATACAATATCCATTTATCAGCAAGACTCAACTTAACTTTATCAATAGACTTAATCTCTTTGCCTTCAATCTGCATCAAAACATATTTACCTGCATTCCATATTTTATTAATAAAGTTTCTACTTAACTCTACTTTTTTCTCAGAAAATTTTGAATCAGCATTAATTGAAATACCATTAAATAATGAGAATCTTAGCGAATCAACGCCATATTTATTAATCATATCTATTGGGTCAGTGCCGTTACCAAGAGTTTTACTCATTTTTTTGCCATTAGCATCTTTGACTATTCCATTAATAACAATATCTCTAAATGGAATATCCCCTACGTATTCAAGTCCGCTAAATATCATTCTAGCAACCCACAAATAGATAATTTCTCTTCCAGTTACCATAACGTCTGTTGGATAGAAATACTTCAAATCTTCTGTTTTATCAGGATAACCCAAAGTGCTTATTGGCCACAATGCTGAACTGAACCAAGTGTCCAAAGTGTCTTCATCTTGAATTAAATTGTGACTACCACATTTTGGACAAACTGTTGGGTCCTCATTCTCAACAATAATTTCCCCACAATCTTGGCAATAGAATATTGGAATTCTATGTCCATTCCAAATTTGTCTTGATATGCACCAATCGTTGATATTGTACATCCAATGCAAATATGACTTTTTGTACTGTTCATCTACAAATCTAACTTTGTTATTTTCAACAACTTCAATTGCAGGCTTTGCAAGTTCACTCATTTTAACAAACCACTGACTACTAATAAGTGGTTCAATTATAGTTTTACATCTTTCACAGTGCCCTACATTGTGTGAATAATCCTCAATTTTTACAAGGTTACCAAGTTTTTTCAATTCTTCAACAACGGCATCTCTTGCTTCTTCCCTAGTCATTCCGCAGAATTTACCAGCATTCTCATTCATCTTGCCTTCTTCATCGATGACTTTAATAACTTCAAGATTATGTCTTACCCCAATCTCAAAGTCATTAGGATCATGAGCAGGGGTAATCTTAACCATACCAGTACCAAAATCCATCTCAACATAATCATCGGCAATAATCGGTATTGGCTTGTTAACAATTGGCAAAATTACATTTTTACCAACAAGTTTGGTATATCTCTTATCATTTGGATTAACAGCAACAGCAGTATCACCTAACATTGTTTCTGGACGAGTTGTTGCAATCTCAATATAGTCATTAGTGCCTTCGATTTGATAACGAATGTGCCAAAAATGTGATGCAACATCTTTAAATTCAACTTCGGCGTCGGATATTGAACTTTTGCAATGTGGACACCAGTTAATTATTCTTTTGCCTTTATATATCCAACCTTTTTTGTATAGATATACAAAAGTTTGCCTAACTGCACGACAATTTTGTTCATCCATAGTAAATGCAAGCCTATCCCAGTCACATGAAAATCCCATTTGTTTAAACTGATTTATAATAGTATTTTTGTATTGATCATACCATTCGTAAATGTGCTCCATGAATTTCTCACGGCCCAACATTTCTTTGGTAAGTCCTTGCTTTGCAAGTTTATTAACAACCATGGCTTCAGTTGATATTGCAGCATGATCAGTACCAGGCAACCACAATGCTTCGTAGCCCTGCATTCTTTTTCTTCTTATAATAATATCTTGAATAGTTTCTTGAAAAGCATGCCCCATGTGTAATTTACTCGTAATGTTTGGTGGGGGCATAATAATTGTAAATGGTTTTTTATTTTTATTAATATGTGCTTTAAAATAAGCTTTTTCTAACCAATGATTATATAAATCTTTTTCAAAAGATTTGGGTTCATAATTTTTATCCATAACTTAAATTCCTCTTAAAATACATAGTAGATTATAACCTTTTTGTCTACAAAAAGCAAATAAAAAAACATAGGAAAATCCTATGTTTGCCATTACTTTACTTAACTTATTTAACAATAGTACAAATAAGGCCAGCGATTACAAGAATTAGACCAATGCTTTTTAAAACAATAAGTAATTTGTCATCATCGTTAACAACGCCATCTTTTCTAAAACATCTTGTAATACGCTTTGCAAGTAAAGCAAGGGCGATGCCGACGACTGATAAAACGATACCAACTATTACATTTGGCATATTAAGTCTTGTCATAAGATCAACAAACAATAATAAATTACTCATAAATAACTACCTCATGGGCATTATAACAAATTTAATAAAAAAAAACAATACCTTTTTTTGTTTTTTTAACAAATTTTTTGTAAAAAGAATAAAATTACTATTAATGGAAGTAATTCCACAAATAAAAGGAGGAAAAATGAAAAAAATAGCTATTTTGTTAATGGCTGTACTTGCTTGCGTATCAGTATTGGGCTTTGGTTGTGGTAAAAATGACCCAAGTGTAATAAGGCTTAACGAAGTTACCCACTCAATATTCTATGCCCCATTGTATATAGCAATCAATAAAGGCTACTTTGAAGAAGAAGATATCAAAATCGAATTAACAAATGGTGGTGGGGCTGATGCATCGATGACTGCAATATTGAGTAACAATGCAGATATTGGTTTAATGGGGCCAGAAGCGGCTATTTATGTCAAAGCAGGTGGAGCAAAAGATTACGCAGTAATATTTGGTCAATTAACCAAACGTGATGGTTCTTTCTTAGTGGCAAAACATCAAGACGATAATTTTAATTGGAACAAAACGATCAATCAAGAAATTATCGGTGGAAGACGTGGTGGTGTTCCTGCAATGACTCTTGAATATGTTTTAAAACAAAAAGGATTAAGACCAGGTAATGAAATCAACGACACTAATAATGTAAAACTCAACTTGGATGTAGCATTTGACTTAACAGCAAGCGTATTCATCGAAAGCAAAAATGTTGAATATTGCACATTATTCGAACCAACAGCGAGTGAACTTGTTGCACAAGGCAAAGGATATATAGTTGCATCAGTTGGTGAAGATAGTGGCGAAGTGCCATATACTGCATTTATGGCAAAACAAAGTTATCTTGAAGAAAAAAAAGAAAAAATAGAGGGATTTTTAAGAGCAGTTAAGAAAGGTTACAATTATCTTACTACTGCCCCAATTGATGACGTT